>CALCNZ010000373.1 GCA_937897625.1 uncultured Flavobacteriales bacterium | reverse complement strand
GTTTTCAATTATTTGGTTGCAAAGGTATAAACAGAACATTAAACAAAAGGTTGAATACCTTAGCAAAAAGATTTTTCATGCCCCTTTGGCCCAACCCCTCGAACAAAAACCTTCTGCTCTGGCATTTATCAGAGTCAGATGAAGCGTGGATGGAATTAGCCGAAAAGGCAGGACATCTTTTCCCGAACCAACTGCCTAACCGCAGAGACATCGAGCGTTTCGCAACATTCCTGTTGTTGAAAGAAGCGCAGCTTGAAGATCAACTTCAATACAACGAATGGGGCAAACCCATACTTACACACGGAAGATTCATTAGCATTTCACACGACAGAAATTTTGTTGGAATTTTAATGAACGAAGAAGAAATTGGGCTCGACATTCAAACGGTGGAAGAACGTATTCACCGCATTGCAAACAAATTCTGCAATGAAGACGAGTTGAATCAATTTCACACCACAGAAGAAAGAACGGCTATCTGGTGCACGAAAGAAGCCATTTTCAAATATTTCGGAACCGAAGTTCCCTTTGCGGAAAGCATAACGGTGACTGCTATTCATTGGGATTCCGAGGAAATACTTGCTAACTATTCGGGTGTTCATGGCGATCGCATTTTCACCTTGAAGCTCATAAACCTAAACAATACCTTTGTGGTATACACGCTGTAACATGAGAAGCTTTTTCACCTTTGCTCTTGTTCTATTTTCATTTTATGTGGAAGGACAATTCCTCGCTGCTCCGGGAACATACATTCATTCCCACAACGCTGCAAGTTCAACGAATCGCGAAACCGTTATTTGGTCGGAAGACTTCACCAACGGCATCCCTTCCAATTGGAGCAATTCGGGGGCACCTGCCCTTGCCGTTTGGGAATACCGCGGACCTTCCACAAACCCCAACCAGCTGGTGGGTTCCAGAGGTTCATGTCTTCCAGATGGCAATGTTGGAGAAGCAATAGCAAGCACAACTGCTGCATCTGGATTCGTGATTTTCGATTCAAATTATTGGGACAACAACTTGAACCCTTGCACGGTCGATAATTTCGGAACCGGACAAGCGCCTGGACCGCATCTCGCCTACTTAACCACCGCCTCTATAGACTTAACCGGATTCGCGAATACCGCGCTGGTTTTCGAACAGTACATTCGCTACTACCTGGGAAATACACGCGTTGAAATTTCCATTGCCAACGGTCCGTGGGAAGTTCTTTACAGCAATGTTCTTGATCAGGGCATCACCACTCAAAATACTCAAACCGTTCGCATGCCTTTGCCTGCAGCCGCAGGAAACCAAAGCAATGTGAAATTGCGTTTTGTTTATGACGGACTCTATTACTTCTGGCAACTCGATGACATTCGGATTGTTCAAGGCTATGCGAATGATTTGCTCATTGAAAATTCTTCTTATGGCGATTTCGATTTCAACAATCCCGATCACACTACCGGATTCGAAATGATGGAATACACGCAGTATCCAAGTGCATTTGCTCCGCTTGTCCATTTAAAAAGCAACGTGTTCAACTTCGGAACCAATGCCCAAAATAACGTCGCTCTGAACACACGATTAGTCAATGACAACACCAATGCTTTGCTCTACGATGGCACATCGCCCATTCTTTCTTCTTTGGCTCCTGGAGCCGATTCTGTGTTGTTCGCCGGAGAATTCCAAATGGCAGCAGATGTTTCAGATTACAGCGTTTACTTCAACAGTCTTCAAACAGAAACAGACGAGAACACAGACAACAACCTCGACACCCTTCATTTCAAAATAACTCCTGTCACATACGCTCGCGACAAAAATAAATTGGCTTCCATGTTTCTCCCTTCGGAAGCCTTTGCAAATGCGCCGTTTGAAATGGGTGCCGTTTATTTACTTCCATCATCTGGACAACAATTGCACAGCGTTAGCGTGGCCATTGGTGAAGGAACAACGCTTCCGTCTTCCATTTATGCAACGGTTTTTCCTTTCTCACTTGCAACCGGAATAGGAGGCGCAATTTCAAGCACGCAAGACTATCCCATCACTGAGGCAGATATAAATACGTTTGGGGGTGCCAGCATGAAAGTTCTTTCTTTCGACACGCCTGTTAATTTATCGCAAGGACTTTATCTCGTGGCTGTAGGCTCTGCGAATAGCGCGTTCGAAGCGGTAATCGGATTATCTGGAAAGTCGGAAGACTTGAGCGCATGGGTTCGATTCAACAATTCAAACACCGATCTTTTCTACTTGACAAGAACACCCATGATTCGCATGAACTTCGGACCGGTTTCGAATACAACCGAACAATCATTCGGTCAGACTTTTCAAATCTATCCAAACCCCGCTGAAGAAGTTCTTTCCATTTCATTGAATGAAAAAGAATCAGCACTTATTGAGATTTTCGATCAAACAGGAAGACGTGTCCTTTCTCAAAAAAGCAATAACGAAGTATTAAAAATTGAAATGAATACTTCTGAATTTTCTCCGGGAATCTATACCGTTCGCGTAACCCAAGCCAATAGATCTTCTGCCCAAATTTTCATTAAGCAATAACGTATGTCCTTAAAGTCAAGCGCCAGTCTTTGGCTCGGAAAACGCATTCGAAAATCCTTGTTGAATGAAAATGCACAAGCAGAAGATTTGCAAAAAGGTGTTTTGAAAAAACTCTTACACGAAGCAAATAACACAGCTTTTGGAAATGATCATCAGTTCAAGAACATTTCGAATCACACCGAATGGACACAAGCGGTTCCTGTTCGGGATTACGAAGAATTGGTGCCGTACATGGAACGTGCAAAAGCTGGAGAACTCTCTGTGTTGTGGCCAGGCCTGCCGAAATATTTCTGCAAGACTTCCGGCACAACCAGCGGAACGAAATACATTCCTCTGACACAAGCTTCACTTCCCAATCACATTGGCTCTGCGCGAAATGCTTTGCTGAACTACATTGGTGAAACTGGAAGAGCGAATTTCGTCGATGGAAAAATGATTTTCCTTCAAGGCAGTCCGGAACTCGACAGACTGGAATCTGGCATTCCATATGGAAGACTTTCAGGTATTGTTGCGAATCACGTCCCTGCCTATCTTCAAAAAAATCGAATGCCATCTTACGCTACCAATTGCATTGAAGATTGGGAAACGAAGATCAATCGTATTGTTGAAGAAACTTCGAAACAAGACATGCGTCTCATCTCTGGAATACCCAGTTGGGTGCAGATGTATTTCGAATTGCTGCTTGAAAAAACAGGCAAGCAAACCATCAAAGAAATTTTTCCGAATTTCGAATTGTTTGTTTTCGGCGGCGTGAATTTCGCTCCGTATAAATCGCGCTTTGCAGAACTCATTGGCGAAGAAATTCCAACCATAGAATTATATCCAGCTAGCGAGGGATTCCTTGCCTATCAAGACTCTCAACAGGCGGAAGGTTTGCGCTTGAATGTAAACAGCGGAATTTATTTTGAATTCATCAAAGCGGAAGAATACTTCTCGGAAAATCCAAAACGCTATGCCCTTCATGAAGTGGAGTTGGGCGTGAATTACGCGCTTATCTTAAGCAACAATGCTGGCCTTTGGGGATATAGCATTGGAGATACTGTGAAGTTTGTTTCGTTAAATCCGTATCGCATTTTAGTCACCGGAAGAATCAAGCATTTCACCAGTGCGTTCGGAGAACATGTGATTGGTGAAGAAGTGGACCGAGCCATGTCTCATGCATTATCGCAACTTCATTTTTCGGTGAATGAATTCCACGTTGCGCCACAGGTGCAGCCCACAGAGGGACTTCCCTACCACGAATGGATAATAGAGTTCAACGGAGACGTTCCTGATTTAAATGTGCTTCAAGAATTGCTAGACAATAAAATGCAAGAGCAAAATGTTTACTACAAAGACCTCATTGTTGGAAGCGTTTTACAGAAGTTGAAAATCACTCCAGTGAAAAACGGAGCATTCAATGCCTACATGAAATCGCAAGGAAAACTTGGAGGTCAGAATAAAATTCCACGACTCGCGAACGATCGAAAATTGGCCGATGCATTACTTCAACACAAATAAAATTCTTTTTCTTTTTTGTACGCTCTTGTGTTTCAGCGCAAGCGCACAATTGCGATGGAGCGAGCAAAGCGTGAACTACGGTGTCTTCACGAAATACACCGAGCGCGTGACAGATATTGTTGTTTGGAATGAGGGGACAAAAACAGACCACTTGTTGCGTGCTGACTTCTCTCCGAATTTTCAAGTGTTGTATTCTTCGAAAGATGTTCAACCCGGAGATAGCTTGGTGATTCGCATCAAATTCAATCCGAGAAAAACAGGAAAGTTCAAAGAAGTAGTTCCAATCTATTTCGCTTCGCAAAGTGTTTCCACGCCACTTACCCTTAGCGCTGAAGTTACCTACGTAAACCTCACCGAAGATCTTCCTTGTCCGCACTTCAACGAAAAACCAACTCAGTGCTGCGGTGAATTTTCGCTCGATGTTTTAGTCCTTGATAAAGCAACGCGCAAACCTATAAAAGAGGCCGATGTTGAAGTGATTGAAGAACGCATTCTTCAACTTTCAAAAAAGACAAACAAAGATGGTGAAGTGAATGCCGCTATTCCTATCGGTTATTACACCCTTTACGCTGGAAAAGAAGGTTACGCCGGAAAATCAATCACCACGCAAGTGAATCTTCACAATCACCGATTCGTTTTCGAATTGGAGAAGAAAGAAGTTGTACTTCCGCCAGTTGAAATTATTCCGGTTGACTCACTGCCAACGGTAGTTGTGACGGAACCCATTCCGAATAGGACATTCAACGAAAAAGATTTCGTTCCGAACAACATTTCATTCTTAATTGACATCTCGGGTTCAATGACGCAAGGTGAGAAATGGCCATTGACGCAACAAGCGCTCTCTTCTCTTTCCGGAGTTATGCGCGGCTCGGATCAACTTTCGGTCATTACCTATTCTGAAAAAGCAAAAGTGTTGTTGAACACAACAAACGGAAATGAGGTGAGCGATTTAGGAATGTTGTTGGAAGGAAAAAAGCCGAACGGACAAACCAGCGGAACGGCCGGATTCAGCGCAGCATTCCGCATGTTGCGTAAATCGAAAATTGAAGCGGGGAACAATCAGTTGTATGTCATAACAGATGGCGCCTTCAAACCCGAGGACGAAAAAAGAATTGAACAAGTCGTTCGACTTGCGAATAGACGAAACATTCACACCACTGTTATTGTGGTGAAAGGAAGTAAATTCGCCAAAGAAAATTTGGAAAAAATTTCTCAATTTGGAGAGGGATCTTTCCTCTGCATTGAAAATGCAGAAGATGCACAATCGAAAATTTTCGAATTAATCAAGCAGCAATCAAAAAAATGAGTGACGTTAAAATCATAGGAATATCGGGCGGAAGCGGTTCAGGAAAAACAACCTTTTTAAGCAGTCTGAAGGAACGAATCCCGAGTGACCACTTGGCCTTGGTTTCTCAAGACAATTACTACAAGCCACAAGCAGAGCAGCACAGAGACGAAAACGGCTGGGTGAATTATGACCTTCCAACAGGAATAGAAAAAGAGCGATTCATTCACGATATGAATCAATTGTTGAATGGACATGCCATTGAGTTTTTAGAATACAACTTCAACAATCCGGCTTGGGAGCCGCAGAAGATGACCATTCAACCCGCACCCATTGTTGTCATGGAAGGATTGTTTGTATTTCATTACAATGAAATTTTCGAAAAACTTCATCATAAAATTTATTTAGACGCACCTGTTGACTTACGCTTGGAGAGACGCATCAACCGTGACCTTGGTCAACGTGGATATCCTGAACATGAGGTTCGCTACCAATGGGACAATCATGTTCGTCCGGCTGAAATAGAATATTTAGAACCCTTCATCGACCGATGTGATTTGGTGATTGACAGCACCAAACCCATTGAGAGCGAGATTGATCGTTTGGTAAAACTCTTGGGTTACTGATGGAGATTACCATTTACACAGACGGGGCTGCGAAAGGCAATCCAGGACCAGGCGGATACGGAGCCGTTTTAATGGCGGGGAAATTTCAAAAAGAAATTTCCGAAGGATTTCGTTTGACCACCAACAACCGCATGGAGCTTATGGCCGTATGCGCCGCGCTCGAATTATTGAAATTCGATAACAGTCCGGTTACCATTTACAGCGATTCGAAATATGTGGTTGACTCGGTAGAAAAAAAATGGATTGCCGGTTGGGTGAAACGCGGATGGAAGAATGTGAAGAATCCAGATTTATGGAAACGCTACATGGCTGTGGCTTCCAAGCACAATGTGAAATTCGTTTGGGTGAAGGGCCATGCGGGCAACAAATACAACGAGCGCTGCGATGAATTAGCCGTCGCCGCAAGTGCTGGTAGAAATTTACCAGCAGATACGTGGTACGAGCAGAATGCCAGTTCAGATTCTTGACAGAATAGGATTTCAACAATCATCGATATTTTTCATTTAATCTATTTAGTTCTGTGCAACCTTTTTGAATTTCAAGAAGTTTAACGTCTAATGAGAAAAATATTACTCCTCCCAATAATGGCATTCGCCATTGCAATCTCTGCCCATGCCCAGCTGACACAGCAATGGCATTACGAACTGAACGGTGCCGGGGACTTTAACGATCAAATCAATAGTATTGCCTTAGACAATCAAGGAAACGCCTATTTGGCGGGATATTCCGTGAATATTGGAACAGATCGCGATTATTTAATCATGAAAGTTAACAACACGGGAACCGTTGTGTGGTCTCGTGAATTTTCTGCTCCAGGTAACGGTCCCGATGAAGCGAAGAAGGTACTTATTCATCCAAACGGAAACATTATTGTAACTGGATACGGCAACAACAAGGCAGTCGGAAACGATTTCTGGACCATGGCCTTGAATCCGTCTGGTGATACCCTTTGGACGAACTTGCACAACTCAAGTGCAACGAATTTATACGACGAAGCCAACGACATGGCCATTGATGGAAATGGAAATATTTTCGTAGTTGGCGATAGCGATAACGACCCGACCATGGTTACCAACCATGACTATATGATCGTGAAACTTTCGGCTGCAGGGGCTTTCCTTTGGGAAAAAAAGAAGAACGGATCTGGCAACGCTGAAGACAGGTGTTTGGGCGTTGATATAGACAGCAACAACGATATTTATGTAACAGGAAGATCTTCGAACGGAGCCGACGACGACTACCTAACCATGAAGTACAACAATGCTGGAACATTGGTTTGGAGCGACGTTGTTGACAACGGAGGAACAGACAGAGCTGTTGACATTGAAGTGGGCAGCAACAACAACATTTATATTACAGGAAGATCTGACAACGGAACAGACGACGATTACTATTCAATCGTATATAGCACAGCAGGTGCGGTGTTGGCTCAAAGCATTTATGACTTCGCTGGAGACGATAGACCTGTAGCGTTGACTACTTTTCCAAATGGAGACTTCGCAGTAACTGGGAAAAGCGACGGAAACATCACGGCCGCGATTGACAACAATGCTGTCACCGTAAAATTCAATTCGGCAGGGAATCTACTTTGGTCAGCTTCTTTTTCTAATGTAGCGCTAGCCGATGATCTGCCAACAGCCATTGCTTCAGATGCATCGGGCAATGTGGCCGTAACAGGATACACCGATACTGACGCTACAGTAAATATCAACAATGAAATTTTCGTTGCAGCATACGGCCCTTCAGGAACAACACTTTCCACATACATCTCGAACAACGGAGCTGGGGTAACCGGCGATGATATTGGTTATGCCATTCAATACAAAAACGCAAACACGCTCGCGGTTGCAGGATGCTATACTTTGAATGACATTGTAAATGCGCAATCTGCATTATACATGGAATATTCAGTGACTTCAAGCACGCTAAGCTTTACTACACTCTACAACGGGGGCGGCGACAATACGGACAACGTGCGCGACATCGCAGTAGATGCCGCTGGAAACTCATACGTGTGTGGTTATTCGGTAGGAAACCTAACTAGTCGCGATTTCTTCGTTGCCAAGGTTTTGGCAAATGGAACATTGGGCTGGAGAACTTCTCTTTCTGGAACTTTATTCGGAAGCGACGATGAGGCGAATTCAATTAAGTTAGACAACGCCGGAAATATCTATGTCAGCGGATTCTTGAAAAACAGCGGAACATCTTCTGATATCTCCATCATCAAATTCGATCCAACAGGTGCTCAATTGTGGAATGTTGTTTACGACGGACCACAACATGAGTCGGACAAATCAAATAACATGTATGTTGATGGAACGGGTAATGTTTACATCACAGGAAAAACAGATGTTGACGCTACGTGGCAAGTTAACGACGAAGCTTTCACAGCTAAATACTCAACTGCAGGCGCATTGCTTTGGTCGAAAACATACACAGGCACGACGAACGGATTGGACAAGGGACAATTTGTTCACGTAAGTGCAGCAGGCAATGTATACGTTGTAGGCAAGCTTCAAGTGAATGGAAACGATAACGTTCTTGCTATTAAATACAACAACACAGGCACGCAAGTATGGGCCATGAACGTTGATGTTTCTGGTGGAAACGATAAAGTAAGTGACTTCGCTTTAGATGCGAATGAAAATCTAATCATCTGCGGTTCTTCCGAAGTAAGCTTGAATTCGACAGACCACAATTGCTTCACGCTTCTTATTAATTCTGCTGGAGTGTTGCAATGGCAGCACACCAATGGAAATGCGGGCATCGACCTCGATGAGAACATTGCCTTAATAACAGATAACACGAATATTTACGTGGCGCAGAACATCGATTCAGATGCCAGCATCAACGAAAACGTAGCGGTTCAAGTTCAGAAATACGACAACGCCGGAGTACTCGTAAATACATACCCATACACTTCGAGCCTTCCTACGGTTGCAGATGATATTCTCATCGATAACTACGGCACTCCACTTGTATTAGCGCACACCAACACTGCGTTTCCAAGTGATATTGATTTCAGCATGAATATTCTTAAAGTGAATTCTGCTGAATGTGTTTTGCTTGAAAGCTTTTCTACTTCAGACTCAATAGACGTGGGAAATGTATTTACATTTCTTCCAAATCAACTTTTCATAGGGGGTAGCACTTGGAACTACGCACAACAAAGAAATGCAATGGTTGTGAAATACAATTTCACAGACACTCAAGGTGTGCCTGATTTAAAAGAGGAGAATACACTTGTTTATCCAAACCCATTCTCAACTGTCGTGCAATTCAATTCAACAGAAGAAATCAACAAGATAAGAGTCTATAATTTACAAGGAGAACTTGTCTCAAGTCAGTTCCCAAATAAAAAATCTGGGGTTATTGATCTTTCGCATTTGCCTGCTGGCGCCTACATTATTCAAGGTCAAGGAAAACAATCTTTATTTACAAAACAATTAATCAAACAATAGTCCATGCGCATTAAAAAATCAATTGTATCTCAGCAAGTCAACGGATATTCACTTGACGCAGAGAAAACCAAAGCCATTTTACCTCAAGACGGTCATTTAGGACTATTTGAAATTATTGAAACGGGCAAGCACATTACCGTTCAATCTGATTCAAAAAGAAACATCGCTATTTTTCCTGGAGATCGTATCATTGCAGCTTTCGCTAACAGATATGCGACCTCTCAATTCGAAGGATATGTTCCAACAGAGCACCTTCCGGAATATGATATTCTTGGAGCAGGTGGTGCAATAGGTGTTGTGAAATCTAAGAATGCTGCGCTTAGCGATGTTGAACCCACAAAGGTGAAACTTATTAGCTTCCTTTTCGACGAGAAGAACGAAGTGATTAACACGAAATTCCTAGGTCTGACGGCTCCAACTTTCATTCACGAGAAAAGAAAATTCCAAACGGTATTGTCGTTGGGTTCTACCATGGACAGCGGTAAGACAACCTCTGCAGCTTTCATTGCACGCGGATTGGCCTTATCAGGAAAGAAAGTTGCTTTCATAAAACTAACAGGAACGGCCTACACGAAAGACAAAGATTTCGTTTATGATTGCGGTGCCGAATTGGCATTAGACTTTTCAGATGCAGGCTACCCTTCTACTTTCATGTGTTCAAAGGAAGAAATTCTTTCCATCTACCAACATTGCTTGAATTTAATCGATGACAGTTTCGATTTCTTAGTTATGGAAATTGCCGATGGAATTCTTCAAAGAGAAACGAACTTCCTCATTCGCGATGAAAACTTCATGAACACCATCGACTACATTTCCTTCTCGTGCGGAGACAGCTTAAGTGCTCTTCATGGTATTCAAATGTTGAATGAATGGAATATTCGCCCTACTTTTATCAGTGGTAAATTCACCATGAGCGATCTGTTAATTCACGAGGTGGCAGACGAAAGCAAAATGCCAGTTCTTACTATTCAGCAGATGGAAGCAGGTGATTGCCTGAAGTATTTTAACAAATGATAAGAGAGACAAAAAACGCTTCTACATTTCTTAAAGAAATCAATATTAAATGGTGGTCAATTCTGTTGACCACCATTTTAAGTTTTGTAGATTCTCTCTCGAACGTACT
>CALCNZ010000372.1 GCA_937897625.1 uncultured Flavobacteriales bacterium | reverse complement strand
AAGGCATCGAGTTCGGCAAATACTGATTTCTTCACCCCAAGATCTTCCACAATGGCTTCAATAACCCAGTCACAATCGGCCAAGTCATTCATGTATCGAACCAGGCTAACACTCGAAAGCAATTGCACTTTTCTTTCCTCTGTAATCTTCCCCTTTTCAACCAACTTCGAGAATTGTGCATCTAAACCAACCTTGGCTCGCTCCAATGCTTCTTCATTCGTATCGAATAAAGCAACACGGTCGTTTCCCATTAAAGCTACTTGCGCTATTCCTGTGCCCATGGCACCCGATCCAATAATTCCTATTTTCATGTTGCAAATTTCGTTAGTTTTGGTGAAGTGAGTGCACCTTATTTCAAAATACATTTTCTTTTTGCTCTTGCCTTCATTTGTATTTCAAATGTTCAAGCACAATCTCCAGTTAAATTGAAGGAGTTGGCGAAACAAGAGATCGACAACCGGAACTGGCCATTGGCTTACGATTGGGCGAAGCAGGCTTATCTTTTGGACTCAGCGAATTTTGAATCTCAAGTGCTGTTAGCCTTGTGCGCCAATGAAATCAAGGAGTATGAAGAAAGTAAACGCATCTTCGAGAGTATCTCAGAGAAGGATGCTGGAAAACTTCAACCCGATGCGAACTATTATCTAGCCCGCGCATTGAAGGAATTAGGTTTTTACGAAGATGCAGAAATCTTCTTCCGCAAATATGTCAAGAAGAGCAGAACCAAAAACATCCTATTAAAAAAGAAAGCAGAACAGGAAATCAAGAACTGCGCTTGGGCAATGAAGAACATTCAAACAGATGATTCGCTGCACATTTATCGATTACCGAATGCACTTCAGCACGAAAGCGCCGATATCTTTCCTCGCATGGACGATTCAATATTGAACTATTATTTTTATGAGGAAGAAAAGAAGATGTGGAATCAAGTAACTCGCCCTCTTGGAAATGGAACAGTTACCGTTAAAACGCCGATGTCTTTTGGATACATGACCTTTCTCGGAGATACTGCTGTGGGTGTTGAAACGAAAGAAGGGATGAGTTCAATGCTTTTGTTGGTGCGTCAAGATTCGACTTGGATTGTTGCGAATACCTTGGAAAAATTAAATGAAGGAAATTCCACGATGCCTCATTTGGTGCGGATTAATGGCGTCTTGTATTTATTTTTTGTTTCAGATAGAGAAGGAGGAGAGGGCGGAAAGGACATCTGGATAGCCCGAGAGACAAAGGGTGCATGGGGAAAGCCATTCAACGCAGGGAGCAGAGTGAACACCATTGACAATGAACTTTCTCCTTTCTACTTCAAAGATAGATTGTACTTCACTTCAACATGGTACGAGGGCTTTGGAGGTTGGGACATCTATTATTCCAATGGGAAGCCCGGTAGTTTCCAACGTCCAGAGAATGCGGGTAGAGGATTAAATTCAAACTTCAACGATTGGGGATTGAGTTTCAACGACGAAAAGGGAATTGCTTTTTTTAGTTCAGATCGTCCGCTCGATGACGGATCAAAGTTTCCGCCTTGTTGCACAGATTTATACGCGGCCACTTGGCCATTGAAAGAAGAGGAAGTTACAAAGACGAAAACAGATTCGCTATACACTTCCTTGTATGAATTGAATAAAGTTCTTCCTGTAAAATTGTATTTCCACAACGACGAGCCGAATCCAGATTCGAACGACACCACAACAACCTTTACCTATTCAGAGACGTTTGAAGAATATTTAAAGTTGAAGGAAACCTACATTCGAAAATTAGGAAAGGAGCAAGGGGCATCAGAATCAACAGACGAAGAAGTAGATGCTTTTTTTGAAAATCAAGTTCAGCAAGGCATGAACGATTTGATGGTGTTTGAAGATTTATTGAGAAAGGAATTGCTAATCGGAAATTCAGTTAAGGTTACAGTTCGAGGCTTCGCCAGTCCACGCGCAGCAAGCGATTACAACAGAAGACTTTCTTTGCGTCGCATTGCATCTTTAAAAAATAAATGGATGAAGGAAGAGGTTTTTCGAAAGGCATTTGAATCCAAATCGCTTGAAATCATTCCGCTTCCATTTGGTGAGAATCAATCCAAGGTCGGTGTGAGCGACGATATTAAAAACGAGAAGAAAAGTATTTACAGCAAAGGTGCACGATTGGAAAGGCGCATCGAAATAGAAAGCGTTTCAATCAACAAAAAAGAAGAAGAGACCGCCAAGCTTGAGGTGGGAAGTGGCATTGTTTATTTGGGAAGGGTTGCCAAGGGAAGTTTCACAACGAAAGAAATTGTTATATCTAATTCGGGAAATGCAGAATTGAAAATAGACAATGTGGAAGCATCATGCGGCTGCACGGTTCCTGTTCTGACGAAAGATGTGCTTGCTCCTGGTGAGAAAACAACATTGAAAATCACGTTCTCTGCACCAAATAGACCTGGAAAAGAAGTCAAGTTCGTAACACTATTCTCCAACGGTAACGCCATGAAGGTCATTACAGTTGAAGCAATAGTTGAATAATTATTCTGCCGTTGAAGTTCCTTTCTCCACGTGCATTTTTACCTCTTGCGCTTCAGTGTCGTAATCGACGTGAAGCGTATCGCCAGGCATTATTTGACTATTAATGATTTCTTCCGCCAATGGATCTTCCAAGTATTTTTGAATGGCTCTGCGCAATGGTCTAGCGCCATATTTCTCGTCGAATCCTTTGTCTGCAATGTAATCTTTTGCTGACTCCGTTAGCGCAATGGTATATCCAAGATCGGTGATACGAGAGAAGAGTTTCTTCAATTCGATATCGATGATTTGATGAATATCTTCTTTCTTCAAGGCGTTGAAGACAATGATGTCGTCTACACGATTTAAGAATTCAGGAGAAAACGCTTTCTTCAAAGCAGCCTCAATCACACCTTTTTTGCTATCGTCTTCTTGGGTTGTTCTAGAAGATGTTCCGAAACCAACACCAGTTCCGAAGTCTTGAAGTTGACGGGCACCGATGTTCGACGTCATGATAATAACCGTATTCTTGAAGTCGATTTTACGACCCATGCTATCGGTCATTTGTCCGTCATCCAATGCTTGCAGCAACAAGTTGAATACATCTGGATGTGCTTTTTCAATTTCGTCTAGTAGGATGATGCTGTATGGTTTGCGACGAACTTTCTCAGTCAACTGTCCACCTTCTTCGTAACCAACATATCCCGGAGGCGCTCCAATCAAGCGAGATACAGCGAATTTCTCCATGTACTCACTCATGTCAATGCGTATCAACGCATCGTCTGAGTCGAACATATAGCGCGCTAATTCTTTCGCCAATTGTGTTTTTCCAACACCCGTTGGGCCTAAGAAAATGAACGAGCCAATCGGACGATTCGGATCTTTCAATCCTGCACGATTACGCTTGATGGCTTTCACCACTTTTAAAATTGCGTCCTCTTGTCCAATTACTTTTCCTTCCAACTCTTTGTCCATTTTCGCTAATCGACCACTTTCAGTCTCAGCTACTTTTTGAACCGGAATACCCGTCATCATGGCAACCACTTCTTCTACATTTGCTGCAGTTACAAGGGTTCGCTGAGTGCGAGTTTCATCTTCCCATTTTTTCTTCGCTTCCTCGAGTCGAGTCTCAAGCGCTTTTTGTCTGTCGCGCAATTGCGCAGCTTCTTCGTACTTCGCGCTGCGAACAACTTTCAATTTTTCTTCTTGAATTCCTTCAATTTCTTTTTCAATTTCAATAATCTCTTTAGGAACTGAAATATTCTGAAGGTGAACGCGAGACCCCACTTCATCTAAAGCATCAATGGCTTTGTCTGGAAGGTGTCTGTCCGTAATGTATCGAGCTGTTAACTTCACACAAGCTTCCAATGCCTCATCTGTGTATGTTACACTGTGGTGAGACTCGTACTTGTCTTTAATGTTATTTAAAATCTGAATGGTTTCTTCAACAGTAGTTGGGTCAACAACAACCTTTTGGAATCTGCGCTCCAAAGCACCGTCTTTTTCTATATACTGACGATACTCGTCAAGGGTAGTCGCACCAATGCATTGAATCTCGCCACGAGCCAAAGCTGGCTTGAACATGTTGCTTGCATCTAAACTTCCGCTTGCTCCGCCTGCGCCTACAATGGTATGAATTTCATCGATGAAAAGAATGACATCTGGAGATTTCTCCAATTCATTCATCACGGCTTTCATGCGTTCTTCGAACTGTCCACGGTATTTCGTTCCCGCAACCAATGAGGCTATGTCTAATGTAACCACGCGCTTATCGAAAAGCACGCGAGAAACTTTTTTCTGAATGATGCGAAGCGCAAGTCCTTCAGCAATTGCTGATTTACCAACGCCAGGCTCACCAATTAGAATCGGATTGTTTTTCTTTCTTCTTGAAAGGATTTGAGACACGCGCTCGATTTCTTTTTCTCTTCCAACAATAGGATCTAGCTTACCTTCCATCGCATACTTCGTTAAGTCGCGACCGAAGTTATCCAATACAGGTGTTTTGCTTTTTGAGTCACCGGGTTTCTTCACGGTTCCGCCGCTTCCTCCTGTGAACGGACGATCTTCTTCTTCGTCGTCATCTGAACTAGGAAATTCGGCACGAGGCAAATCTGATTTGCGAATGTTCTCGTCTTCTCCGTCGCCTAATTCGCGGTTCACCGCATTGTAATCTACTCCCATGGGTTCAAGGGTTCGTGTAACAACATTGTCAGAGTCTTTTAAAATAGTTAGAAGCAGGTGCTCTGTATTCACCACAGTCTTCTTGTGCGATTTTGCTTCAATGTATGAAAGCTTCAGCACACGCTCGGCTTGCTTTACCAAGGATATACCTGAACTTGTAACGGTTGATGAACCGTAAGAACCTGCATTCCGAACCGAAGCTTCAACGCTTTTGCGCAAAAATGAAAGATCTACCCCCAAGCTTTTTAAAACTTTGGTGGCGGTGCAATCTTCTTCTCGAAGAATGCCCAATAAAAAATGCTCTATTCCAATGTAGTTGTGTCCCAACCGCAATGCCTCTTCTCTGCTGTATCGCAGCACTTCTTGTACTTGTTCTGAAAACTTAGCGTCCATATCTTTCCTTACCTTAGTTAGTCAACCTCAAATGTATTCCTTACTTCCGTTCATCTAAACATTATACCATTGAATTTTCCACAGCCATTTTGACATTTGTGAATAACTATAAGCGCCACAAATGGTCAATTTTCTCTTCAATCGGAAGTATTTTCGCGTACCCGTGACAGTTCAATTTTATAAGCGGGAACAACCACTATGGAATCAGGAGAAAGAATTCTTAAGATAAACATTGAAGATGAAATGAAATCGGCCTACATCGATTATTCGATGTCGGTGATTGTGAGTAGAGCGTTACCAGATGTTCGCGATGGATTGAAGCCTGTTCACCGTCGTGTGTTGTACGGAATGCTTGATTTGGGAATGTTGTCGAACAGACCTTACAAAAAGTCTGCACGTATTGTTGGAGAGGTATTGGGTAAGTATCACCCGCACGGTGACTCAGCAGTTTACGAAACAATGGTTCGTATGGCTCAGCCTTGGTCTTTGCGCTACCCGTTGGTAGACGGACAAGGTAACTTTGGATCTATGGATGGTGATAACGCGGCGGCTATGCGTTACACGGAAGCTCGTCTAAGAAAATTAGCTGAAGAACTTCTTGAAGATTTAGATAAAGATACGGTTGACTGGCAGGCGAACTTCGATGATTCGTTGGAAGAGCCACGCGTAATGCCAGCGAAAGTTCCAAACCTATTGTTGAACGGTGTAAGCGGAATCGCGGTTGGTATGGCCACCAACATGGCACCACACAATTTAACTGAAGTGTGCGACGGTATTGCCGCATACATCGACAATCGTGACATCACAATCGAAGAATTGATGCAACACATCAAAGCTCCGGATTTCCCAACGGGAGGTGTTATTCACGGATTGGAAGGAGTGAAGTCGGCTTACGAGACAGGAAGAGGTCGTGTGGTAATTCGTGCGAAAGCGCGTATTGAAGAAGTTGCAAATCACGAATGCATCATTGTTGAACAGGTTCCATACCAGATCAACAAAGCAGACATGGTGAAGCGCACATGGGAATTGGTTGTTGAAGGAAAAATAGATGGCATCGCTGAAATCCGCGATGAATCGGATAGAAACGGTGTTCGTGTTGTTTACGAATTGAAGCGCGATGCGATTTCAAATGTTGTATTGAACAACCTTTACAAATACACCGGACTTCAAACTTCATTCTCTGTAAACAACATTGCGTTGGTGAACGGAAGACCTGAAGTTTTGAACTTGAAAGACATTATTCGTCACTATGTAGAACACCGCCATGAAGTGGTGACGCGTAGAACCAAGTTTGAATTGCGCAAGGCTGAAGAGCGTGCGCACATCTTAGAAGGTTATTTGATTGCCTTGGATAACATTGATGCAGTTATTGCATTAATTAGAAAATCACAAACTCCAGACGAGGCGAAGGACGGATTGATCCAACAATTTGGATTGTCTGAAATTCAGGCCAAGGCCATTCTGGAAATGCGCCTGCAAAGACTTACCGGATTGGAGCGCGATAAAATTCGTGCAGAGCACGCTGAATTGATGGCGTTAATTAATCGTCTGCGTTCAATTTTGGACAGCGAGGAATTGCGCATGCAAATCATCAAAGACGAATTAACACACTTGAAGGAAAAGTTCGGAGACGAGCGTCGTTCTATCATTGAGTTCTCGTCAGCTGATTTGAGCATTGAAGATATGATTCCTGATGAAGCAATGGTAGTAACCATTACGCACGCAGGGTACATTAAGCGTACAAACTTAAACGAGTACCGCACGCAAAGCCGCGGAGGAGTTGGAGCAAAAGGAACGTCTGCACGTCAAGAAGATTTCGTAGAGCACATCTTCACAGCTACCAACCACGATTACCTCTTGATCTTCACCATGAAGGGAAGATGTTTCTGGATGCGCGTGTTTGAGATTCCAGAAGGTGGAAAGACCGCGAAAGGACGTGCCATTCAAAACATGATTCAAATTGAGCAAGACGACAAAGTCTTGGCGTACATTCCGGTTAAGGATTTGAATAATGCAGAGAACTTGAAATCGAACTTCGTTATTCTTTGTACAAAGCAAGGGTTGATTAAAAAGACATCTTTAGAAGCATACAGCAGACCACGTTCTTCGGGTATCAATGCGATTACCATTGTAGATGGAGATGAATTGTTGCAAGCACGCTTAACAACGGGAGCAAGTGAAATCATCATGGGTACGAAGGAAGGAAAAGCCATTCGTTTCCCAGAAGTGAAAGTTCGTGCGGTTGGAAGAACAGCGCAAGGGGTGAAAGCAGTATCTCTTGGAAGTGCTACCGACGAAGTAATTGGAATGGTGTGCGTAGACGATCCGAACAGCGATATCTTGGTGGTGTCTGACAAAGGATTCGGAAAACGTTCTTCATTGGAAGACTATCGCGTGACGAATCGCGGTGGAAAAGGAGTGAAGACCATTAACATTACAGATAAGACA
>CALCNZ010000371.1 GCA_937897625.1 uncultured Flavobacteriales bacterium | reverse complement strand
GAAGAAAGAACGCTTCGATCCACTTTCGAAAACCATTCCTACCAAATTGTTCAACTGGGCCACGCGCAGAATGACTGGCATTCACTTGAACGATTTTAATTGTGGGTTGAAGGGATACCGAAAAGATGTGGTGAAATGTGTGGAAGTCTATGGTGAAATGCATCGGTACATTCCGGTGTTGGCGAAGCAACAAGGTTTCAAAAAAATTGGTGAAAAAGTAGTGAAGCATCAAGCGCGCAAATTCGGTTCAACGAAATTCGGAATGGAACGCTTCATGAATGGTTTCTTGGATCTTCTCACGATTTCTTTCATGTCGAAATTCGGCAAACGCCCCATGCATTTCTTCGGCACTTTGGGAACGTTGGTGTTCCTAATCGGATTCATTTCGTTCGCCTACATTGGCGGAACAAAATTGTATGCCCTTTATCTTGGAGAGACCGCGAAAAACATTGCAGACCAAAGCGCATTTTTCATTGCATTGACCTGCATGATACTTGGAACGATTTTATTTTTAGCCGGATTTCTTGGAGAACTTATTTCGCGCAACAGCGCTACCCGCAACGATTACAGCATTGCTGAAACGTTGAACTAACGACTTCCGAAAATGGCGCTTCCAATGCGCACGAGGGTGCTTCCTTCTTCAACGGCAATCTGCCAGTCGCCGCTCATGCCCATGCTTATCTCGTTGAACGACTCTCCGAAGTGCGAATTCAACAAAGAAAAAATCCGTTTTACTTCTTGAAACTCTTTACGAATCAGTGCTTGATCTTCTGTGAACGAAGCCATACCCATTACACCGCGAAAGTTTACGTTTGAATACAAATCCTTTTGCGAAGCAATTTCTAAGACTTCTTCTTCAGAAAATCCGAATTTACTTTCTTCCGTTGCAACATGAAGTTGCAACAAAATGTCGATGTGCTTATTTAATTTCTTCGCTTGCTTATCTATTTCTTTCAAGGTGGAAATGGAATTCACGCCGTGAATAAGCGCAACGAAAGGCGCAATGTATTTCACCTTGTTCGATTGCAAATTCCCAATGAAATGCCACTGAATATCGGCTGGAAGTTGCCCGTGCTTGTCTACCAACTCTTGAACGTAGTTCTCACCAAAAACGCGCTGTCCAGCAGCATAGGCTTCTTGTAAATCCTGAACAGGCTTCGTTTTGGAAACGGCCACCAGCTTCACGTGTGAAGGGAACTGCGCGGTGTAGAATTTTATTTGATCTTGAATGTGGCTCATCGCATCGGATAAATAACCAATCCGCTTCTTAGCTTCGGCAAGATGTAAGTACTCTTAGGAGGCATGGTTAATCCTTCGTCAGAAATACGCATGAGTGTTTGGGTTGAAATCGGATGAAGTAAAAAAGCGAAATCTGCTTTTCCTTCGTCAACCATTTTCGCAATTTCGTTGGAAGGAACCAAGCCGTCTGCATGCGAGATACGCTTGTCGGTTCGCTCGTCTTCAATTCCAAAAATGGGATGAAGAATATTTTTTGAGAGCCACTCAGCATCTATGACGTGTGAATCTTTTTCAAATTGAAAAGCATACCATTTTCCTGCCGTGTATACTCCTATTTTCCCTTCAGCCAATTGCAATTCTTGCTCATTCACTTCTTCAAGGCTTCCCAATTTTTTCAAATCGGAAAGGAACAAATTCAAATCGAATTCAACCACGCACTTCACCAAACGGTGAAACCCTAAAATTTTGAGTTGCGCTTGCGAAAGCACCAACGCCATGAAATAATGATACACTTCATCGTTGTATCCTTCTTCTGCCTTGCGCTGCTTCAACGCCACGCTGCTTGCGCTGCGGTGGTGTCCGTCTGCAATGTACAATTCGCTAACGCGCGACATTTCAGCTTCCACTTCTTGAATATCTTCAGCATTGCTCATTTGCCAAACCGTGTGCTTCACGCGATCGGTTGTGGTGAAACAATACAATGGATTTTCTGAACAAACACGCTCCATTAAACTCGAACACGTTTCTTCCTTCGACATTAACAAAACAGGTTCTGCGTTAATGCCCGTTGTATCTAAATAATCGGTGAATCTTCCTTCACGCTGACTAATGGTGTGCTCGTGAATTTTTATTTTTCCTTGTTCGTAGTCTTCTACCGAAACCGCACCCAGCAAGCCTTGAAAGGAATACTCGGGAGTCTCCTGACGATAGATAAAAAACGACGCCTTTCCTTCCAACGAAAAAATTTCTTCATTCAGAAACTTCTCGTAATTCTTACGCACCTCTTCGAAATAAGCAATGCGTCTTCCACGGTAATCGCCGTCTACATCGGGATGAATAACGTGCAGAAAAGTATAAGGATTGCCTTGAAGTTTTTCAACCAAATCTTCTTTCGAATAAGAAACATACGATCGTGAAGCAACCAAATGCACCTTATCTGCTGCGGGTAACACAGCTTTAAATGGCTTGAACTTCATGCTTAGTTCGCGCCCATAATTCGTTTTACATTCTCTGCAATCTCAAGACCAATGCGCTCTTGCGCTTCAGCTGTTGCAGCACCAATGTGCGGAGTCGCAATAATTTTCGCATGTTTCAAGAGCGCAGCATTCGGGCGTGGCTCGTTTTCAAAAACATCTAAACAAGCACCCGCAATAACTCCGTTATCCAACGCCTCAATTAATTCACCTTCGTGAATAGTACCGCCACGACTGGTGTTCACCACTACTGCATTCTTCTTCATTTGCGCGAATTCCGCTGCGCCAATAACCGAACTTCCGTTCGGTTGCTTCGGAACATGCAACGAAATGAAATCGCTTTCGCGAAGAACTTCTTCGAAAGAAGAAACGTTCAATTTCACTTCCACCGGTGAACCGTTGATGGAAAGCACCACCGTTTGCTCTGTCTTCGAACGATCGAAGAACATCACACGCATGCCGCAGCCCAAGGCATATTCTGCCAACGATTGACCAATTCGACCGAAACCGATAATGCCCAATGTTTTTCCTTTCACCTCTTTTCCCTTTCCGTAATTCTTCTTCAAAACTTCAAACGTTTCTTCGCCGTTTACGGGCATTGATCCGCCCGCTTGATAAATAAAACGATTCGAAGCAAAGAGCATAGCCATCACCAACTCGGCAACGCTTGCGCTACTGCTTGCTGGTGTGTTGAACACATCTACTCCTTTCTCACGCGCATAAACCGCGTCGATATTGTCGATTCCAACTCCACCACGACCGATGAATTTCAAATTCGGACAAGCGTCTATTAAGTCCTTTCTCGCAGTGGTTGCACTTCGAACCAAGAGTCCGTCGATGTTTTCATTTTGAATGAAACTTGCTAGAGCATCTTGATTC
This sequence comes from uncultured Flavobacteriales bacterium, assembly GCA_937897625.1. Classification (GTDB taxonomy): domain Bacteria; phylum Bacteroidota; class Bacteroidia; order Flavobacteriales_D; family Sanyastnellaceae; genus CAIZGX01. Next base: position 1,863 of record CALCNZ010000371.1, on the reverse strand, counting down.
ACTTTTTCAGTAAGCACTGTGCATCCCATTGCTTCCAAGGCCGCTTGACCTTTTGCATCAATTCCGTCGTTCGCTAAAATTTTCATCTTATCCGTTTTTTCGTTCAAATTCCTTCATAACATCTACCAACACTTGCACGCTCTCCAATGGAAGCGCGTTGTACATAGACGCGCGGTATCCGCCTACACTGCGGTGTCCAGCAATTCCGCTAATGCCCGCTTCCTTCCACATCGCATCGAAAGCAGCTGCGTGCTCTTCGTTGTTCAAACGGAAAGTTGGATTCATCCACGAGCGACTTTCAGGAACGCTGTGTCCATGGAACATACTGTTGCGATCCAATTCTGCATAGAATAATTCTTGCTTCGCGCGGTTGTGAATTTCCATGCCTTTCAATCCACCATTCTCTTTAATCCAACGAAGCATAAGCATGCTTGCGTATACCGAAAACACAGGAGGCGTATTCGCCATGCTGTCTTTCGAAATATGTGAAGCCAAGTCTAAGTATGAAGGAAGTTTTCTTCCGGTCTTACCCAACATTTCTTTGTCTACAATGTACAAGGTGGCTCCTGCTGGACCCATGTTCTTCTGTGCACCCGCGTAGATCAACGAGAAATCATTCGCGTTGAATTCCTTCGAGAAAATATCTGAACTCATGTCGCACACCAAGGGCACATTCACCTTCGGCATGGTCTGATATTGCGTACCGTAAATGGTGTTGTTCGAAGTGAAGTGGAAATAATCGTAGCCTTCTAAATTCGGAACAGCTGGAATGTGGTTGTGATTCGATTCAGAGCTATCGGTTACCACATCGATACTTCCAACCAACTTCGCTTCTTTGATTGCTCCGCTGGCCCAAACACCTGTGTTTGCATAAGCCGCTTTTCCACCTTCCTTCAAAATATTCAATGGAACCATGTAGAATCCAAGTGTTGCTCCGCCTTGAAGGAACAACACCTCGTAACGATCTTCCAGATTCAAAATGTCTTTCACCAATTGACGCGCTTCGTCCATTACACGCTCGAAGTTTTTACTTCTGTGTGAAATTTCAATCAACGACAAACCCATGCCGTCGAATTCTTGAATAGCCGCTGCAGAACCTTCAATGACTGAAGGTGGTAAAATGCAAGGACCTGCGCTAAAATTGTGTACTTTTTTCATGGTTCAAATGTAATCTTTAAATGTTTCTTACTGATTTTGTAATTGTGAAATTTTCTGACGAATAGCCTCTTTGTTTCGCTCGAGAAAAAGCAGTTCCAAAAGGGCGTCGATGTTTTCCAAATCATACACATGCGACACTGCCGAGACCATGCAATCCATGCGGTTTTCTTCCAATTCTATGGTTGAAATAATTTTCACGATGTCTTTCACTTGAAAGCAATCGGCATCCAACTGCATGCGTGCAATCATTTTTCTTTCCGTGTCAAATGACTTTGCATGAAGCACAGCAACAAGCGAATCTACCGTTGATGTTGAAGCTGGCGCTTCACATCCCTTCTTCCCAACATAAACAACGTTATCGTTCTCAACCACAGAAGCGGAACTGTTGTTCCAAAACTGAAAAGCCTTGGGTTGAAGTTTCAATTCTCCGGAAGGAACCAACTCGAGTTTGTTGTTCACCACAGAAACAGTGAGGCTGTGTGAAAAAAGATTCTTCGCGTTGAGAAGTAACACAGATTCCTGAGCTTGAACCGACACCTTCACGTTGTGTTTTCCCACGTTCAATTTCGAAACATGAATGGAAGAAACCGGAACCGTATTGCATTGCACATCGTCTACAAACAAAAGAAAAGACAGACTATCTGAAGCATTAAAGATCGGAAGAGCGTCGTGTAGGGAAAGAGTGTCTTCGCCTGTGTAGATCTC
>CALCNZ010000370.1 GCA_937897625.1 uncultured Flavobacteriales bacterium | reverse complement strand
TTGTAGACGTAGTCTCTAGTACGCCTTCGCATTTTCAATGTACTTCAAATGCCATTCGAAATTTAAAACACGTCTTCATTGAAAAACCCATTACTTCCACATTAGAAGAAAGTAATCGATTGATAAAACTAGCAAAGGAGGCGCAGGTAATAGCACAGGTTGGACACATTGAGCGATTCAATCCTGCCTATTTAGCTGTTTCACCACTGCTGGAAAATACGAAGTATATAGAGGCACACCGTCTAAGTCAGTTCAAAGGAAGAAACAACGATGTTTCTGTGATTTTAGACGTTATGATTCACGACATCGATTTGATTCTTGCTGTTACGAATGCGAACGTGAGAAGAGTCTCTGCAAACGGAGCTTCTGTGCTTACACCACACATTGACATTGCAAACGCCCGCATTGAATTAGACAACGGTTGTGTGGCTAATCTAACCGCTAGTCGAGTTGCAACAGATGCCATGCGGAAAATGCGATTTTATCAGAAAGACGCGTGTTACGTTTCCGACTTCCTGAATAAATCTGCGCACAGTTATGAACTACTTCGTGAAAACGAAGAGAATGAAATTACCAAGAAAAACTTGGTAGTTCCAGATAGCAATGCTTTGAAGCAAGAGCTGACCAGCTTTGGCGAGGCTGTCCTAAGTCAGAAAGCTCCTACGGTATCGTTAGAAGACGGACACAAGGCACTTGCAGTGGCAGAAATGATTGCTGAAAAAATTCGCTTGAACGTCTTCACTTCTGAAGATTGATTGACTGATTTCGATCATTGGCAATAATCTTATTTTTATTGCGTTTCTCTGCGTAACCTTTTTATGCGAATGTATATTCGCAATCCAAAACATTGCCATTGAAACCATTCGTTTTTCTTCTAGCGATTTCAGTACTTTTCCTTCAAGGGTGTGATATTATTAATCCCAAGGAAAAGGAGCCCGCCTATTTGTACATTCCTTCTTTTACTTTCCAAGCCAATTCTACACAAGGCACCTCCAGCGAAGCCATAACAGAAGTATGGGTTTACGCAGATGATCAAAGCCTTGGCGTATATGACTTGCCTGCAAAGGTTCCAATTCTTGATTTAGGAACGAAAGCCATTCGCATCTTTGCGGGCATTAAAAACAATGGTATTTCGAACACACGCATTCGTTACCCATTTTACGCACCTTTCGACACCACGCTTACTATTTCTCCTTTCCAAATAGACACACTCGTTCCACATTTCACGTACTACAATCTGGCAGTTATCTCGGAAAAAGGATTTGAGAGCGGGAACTTTCTTATTCAAACCGGCACCAACAACGGAACGTTTTCAGTAACCAATGCAGCCGCGCAAGTCTTTGAAGGAAACCGAAGCGGTTGGGGACACATTGATGTTGGAATGAGTCACTTGTATTTCAAAGACGATGACAACTTAACGTATCAAAGCGGTAGTAATGTATTTCTTGAAATGAATTACAGCAGCAACAATACGTTCTCTGTAGGCTTTATAACAACCACTGGAGGAATTGCCTCTAAAAATCTTGCACTCATTATTAATCCGTCTGCAAGTGGCGATGGACTTACACCGGTTTGGAAAAAAATATACATTGATTTTGGATACATTCTTCAACAAAATCCGACTGCACAATTTCATGAATTGTACATTGAAGCGGTTCCGTCGAACGCAACAACGCCTGTAAACGTTTTTGTAGACAACTTGAAGTGGGTGACTTGGTAAGTGAAAAGGTGAAACGAATTTGAAGAACAAGGGAATTATATTTTCGTACGTCGCGGCAGATTGGATTGCTGCAGGATCTGCTTGGACAAGCCTCTATTTTCTTCGAAAAAAATTCGAAGCCATCAAGTATGGTTACGATCTGGGTTTTCACACCGACTCCAATTTCATTGCAGCCCTTGTATTTATTCCATTGGCTTGGATCTGTTTTTACGCCATGTGGGGAATGTATTCAGATGTTTTGCGAAGACATCGCCTGCGCGAGATTGGTCAAGTGCTAGCGACTTCAATGATTGGCAATATTGTCATTTTCTTTTTGTTTTTGTTAGACGACGAGCTCCCAAATTACAACTACTACTACACCACCTTCGGCTTTCTGTTGTTGGTTCATTTGGGGTTGACGCTTATTTTAAGATTGACAATCACCTCGCGGACGGTTAAAAAAATTCAATCGAGAAAATGGGGTTTCCCTACCGTAATTGTTGGAGGCAACGCACGAGCGTTACAACTTGTTGATGAAATAAACGCTTTAAAAAAATCTCCTGGCTTTTTGTTTAAAGGCTATCTAAAAATCAATGGTGCCGACGAACAATTGTCGGCGAGTTTAACTCTCTTCGGAAAGTACCCGAGTCTTCCTATCATTATTGAAGAACATCAAATTGAAGAGGTTATTCTTTCCATTGAAAGTGGCGACCACAAAGAGTTGGAGAACATTCTTGCTTTGCTTGAAAATTACAATGTGAGAATCAATATTATTCCAGATACGTTCGATATTCTATCTGGAAATGTAAAAATGACCAGTGTCTTCGGCGTTCCTCTCATTCGATTGAATACGGTGCTTATGCCAAGTTGGCAATTCAGTATCAAGAGAATAATTGACATTGTCTTTAGCGCTTACGCCCTGGCAATTTTGGCTCCTTTTTTAATAATCATTGGGGTGCTTGTGAAAGTGACCTCGAAGGGTCCTGTTTTCTTTTTTCAAGAACGAATTGGGCGAAATGGAATTCCATTTCAGATTATTAAATTCAGAAGCATGCGCACCGATGCTGAAAAACAAGGACCTCAATTGAGTTCTACAAACGATTCTCGCATTACTCGATTTGGAAAGCTTCTTCGCAAAACACGCTTAGATGAATTACCTCAATTTTGGAATGTGCTTGCAGGAGACATGGCACTTGTTGGGCCGCGCCCAGAGCGTCAATTCTATATAGATCAGATTTCAAAAATAAATCCTCATTATCACAAACTTCACAGAATACGTCCGGGCATTACGTCTTGGGGACAAGTGAAATATGGCTATGCTGAAAACGTAGACCAAATGGTTCAACGCCTTCGTTACGATTTGTTATATCTCGAAAATATGTCCTTGGCAATGGACATAAAAATTCTCTTTTACACGATTGTTATCGTGCTTAAAGGGAGTGGGAAGTAATGTCCAAAAGGGCATACGCCTTTTGCATGTCCGCATGCTGAAAACGATCTTGAACATAATGTGAAACAACCCCTCTCAATTGCGCATGCATTTCTTCAACCACGTTGGAAGATTTAAGCGGACGTCTGAAATCTAATCCCTGCGCCGCATTCAACCACTCAATGGCTAAAACGGATTGCAAATTTTTCACAACTTGAAAACTCTTTGTTGCACCATTCGCACCCATGCTCACGTGATCTTCTTGACCGTTGCTGCTATCAATGGTATCTACGCTTGAAGGTGTGCAGAGCTGTTTGTTCTGACTTACAATTGAAGCGGCTGCGTATTGCGGAATCATGAAGCCACTGTTCAAGCCAGCGTCTTTCACCAAGAAGGCGGGTAAACCGCGTTGACCTGAAATAAGTTTGTATGTTCTTCTTTCTGAAATGCTCGCTACTTCGGCCAAGGCAATTGCAAGAAAATCCATGCTTAAAGCCAAAGGCTGACCGTGGAAATTTCCACCCGAGATAATCTGATTTTCTTCCGGAAAAATAATAGGGTTGTCTGTTACCGCATTGATCTCTCTTTCAATAATTGTTAGCACATAAGCGATTGCATCGTGTGATGCACCCAATACTTGAGGAATACAACGGAATGAATAGGGATCTTGAACGTGCGCTTTTTTCTGAACTTGAATCTCACTTCCCTTCAAAGCATCTTGCATAGCAATGGCTACAATCTGCTGTCCTTCTTGATTTCGAACACGGTGTGTTAAATCTATGAATGGCTCTGGGCGCGCATCGAACGCATCTACAGACATAGCTGCAATGTTTATGGCTTTGTCGAATAGGTGTTCTGCACGAATTAAATTCTCTACTGAATACGCCAACATGAATTGCGTTCCGTTGATGAGCGCTAATCCTTCTTTCGATTGCAGCGCAATGGCCTTCAACCCTTCTTCCTTCAAAACTTCGGCAGCATTGCGCTCACTTCCTTTGTACATAACTTTTCCTTCGCCAATGAGCGGAAGGCACAAGTGAGACAACGGCGAAAGATCTCCGCTTGCACCCAATGAACCCTGCGTAAAGACAACCGGTAAAATGTTTCTGTGATAGAATTCCAACAACAACTCAACAGTTGCCAATTGAACGCCACTGTGTCCGTGTGAAAGACTTTTTGCTTTCAAGACCAACATTAAACGAACAATCTCTTCAGGAACGCGATCGCCCATTCCGCATGCGTGTGAACGAAGCAAATTATTTTGAAGAAGATTCAAATCGTCTTTTGAAATTTCGGTGTTGCACAACGAACCGAAACCGGTGTTGATGCCATAAACCGGGCTCTCGCTAGTTTCCAAGTAAGCGTCTAAAAAAGCTCTACAAGCTTTAATTTTTTCCTTCGCTACATCCGAAAGTTCAACATGAATATTTCCTGTTCTCACTGAAATGAGGTCGTTCAACACCCATTCTTCATTCGGACAAAGGATTAAATTTTGACTCATAAAATTATTTGATCTTAAATACAACAGGCAAAGTCATGGCCACACGCTTGGGCTCTCCGTTAAGTTTTCCTGGGGAAAAATCTTTAAGCGTTTTCACCACACGAATGGCTTCTTTTCCGAGCACACTTCCTAAATCGCCTTCGGGCTGTCGTAAAATTTTAACGTTTGAAATTTCACCGTCCTTTTCAACCACAAACTGAACATATACCCTTCCTTGAAAATCGTTTTCTAAACAGATCCGAGGATAAATCATTGCGGCCGAAATATCTTTCATCATTTGAATTTCGCCCCCGGGATAAGCAGGCATAACCTCTGGGTAAACCAATGGCTCTTCGCCTTGAACACCTCCTAGAAAAGGTGGCGGTGGCGGAGGCGGTTGAATTGGCATGGGATCAGGTTGCGCTGCGCAACAAAAAGCACTCACAAGAAACAACACCGCAAAGATATATTTCACTATACCCATGATTCGCCTTTGTTAATCTTGATGTCGTTAACGAATTGCTTAATTTTTTGCTCGTCTTCCTTCTTACACACCAACAACGAAACGCCCGTGTCAACCACAATGTATCCATTCAATCCGTGAAGGACCACAAGTTTATCGCTTCCAACATGAACAACACTATCCGAGCAATTGTAGAGCATAACATTGTCTCCAACAACGCCATTGTTGTGTTCGTCGGAAGACAACTGCGTATGCAAAGAACCCCATGTTCCAAGATCACTCCAACCAAAATCGCTTAGGACAACATTTACATTTTTCGCTTTTTCCATAATACCGTAATCGATACTAATGTTTTAATCGACGCTTCAGAGGACTTTTATCGGTATGCCAACCGGATTATTGATTTGATCATCGCCGGTCAAGTTGCCGC
>CALCNZ010000369.1 GCA_937897625.1 uncultured Flavobacteriales bacterium | reverse complement strand
GAGCATTTGCATCTTGCGCAGCATCTTTCGAAGAATCTTTGCCAGTCATGGCAATCTTTACTTCAGTAATTATCCCCTTGTCATTCGGAGGCAAAATCTGTCCCCCATCGCTCCAATAAACTTTATACCCGTTGTACTCCTTCGGATTGTGTGAGGCCGTGATAACAATACCCGCTGTGCATTTCAATTCTCGAACGGTGAAAGACAACAAAGGTGTCGGACGCAATTCAGAAAAGAGATACACATGAATACCATTCTTCGCCAAAATTTCTGCAGCAATATTCGCAAAGTAACTTGAATTGTTTCGCGAATCGTAAGCAATCGCCACCGAACCTTCTCCACCTATTAGCGCATGGTGTTTCAAAATATAATTCGCCAATCCCTGCGTAGCCATCCCCACGGTGTACCTGTTCATGCGCATGCTTCCCACACCCATGACACCGCGCAATCCTCCTGTCCCAAATTCTAAATCAGAATAAAACGAATCAATAAACAGCTTCTCATCTTCACGCTCCATGCGTTCAATCTCTGCACGCGTCTCTTCATCTAAGTCGTATGTTTTCCAAAGTGCAGCTTTTTCTTTTGCGGATTCTAGGGGGGTCATTTCTCTTTGTTTGAAACAAATATAATCACCAGCGGAGCTGGATGACCCTTCGGGATGACAATCTACGATTGATGACCCTATGGGATGACACATTTCATGTGATGACGAACAAGTTCGATGACCGCGGAGCGGATGACACTCTTCGAGTGATGACGATTTACAATCGATGACGAACAAGTTCGATGACCGCTTCGCGGAGCGTCATCACGGAGTGTCATCCGGAACGGTCATCACGGAGTGTCATCCCGTAGGGTCATCACCTTCGGTGTCATCGGCTTCGCCGTCATCACTCGAAGAGTGTATTATCTTCGCACAATGGTGTTCTCCTCAGCAATATTCCTTACAGCCTTCCTCCCAGCCTTCCTGCTGCTGTATTGGATATGCCCGAAGAAATTGAAGAATCCATTCCTGTTGCTTTCCAGCGTGTTCTTCTACGCATGGGGTGCGCCGAAATTTATCTTCGTCATTATTGGAACCACGCTCATCGATTTTTTCTTGGTGGGAAGAATGGATCGAAGTAAGAACGAGATTGAACGAAAAGCACTTTTGGTTTTTTCTGTAGTGATGAATCTCGGACTGCTCGTGTATTTCAAGTACATGAATTTTTTCATAGAGAACGTGAATGTGGCCATGAAGGGAATGGGTATTGAAAGCAGCATTCCATGGACCAAACTCGTTCTTCCGATAGGCATTTCATTCTACACCTTTGAGACGCTAACCTACGTGGTAGACGTTTTTCGCAGAGTACACAAGCCGCTGAAGAACTTCTGGGACTATCAATTGTACATTATTCTTTTTCCGAAATTGATTGCGGGTCCTATTATCAGGTACCACGACATTGCCGATCAAATTCCCGACCGTTCGAAGACCGAAAACAGTACCGAACGTTTGCTCGGTTTTTATAGATTTTGCATTGGTTTAGGAAAAAAAGTTTTGATAGCGAATGCACTAGCGGCCTTTGCAGACAGCATTTACGGTAATGCCGAAACAAGCGCTGGTGCGCTTGATCCGAATACCCTTTCCATGGGTGCTGCATGGTTGGCTGCCCTGTCTTACACGTTTCAAATCTATTTCGACTTCAGTGGATATTCAGATATGGCCATTGGGATTGGACGAATGGTTGGATTCAAATTCCCGGAAAACTTCAACAATCCGTATGTCTCTCAAAATATCACAGAGTTCTGGCGCCGTTGGCACATGACTTTGGGCGGTTGGATGCGCAACTACCTCTACATTCCATTGGGTGGAAACAAGGTGGGAAAAGGAAGATTGTACTTCAACTTGTGGTTGGTGTTTTTACTTTCCGGACTGTGGCATGGAGCTTCTTGGAACTACATCATCTGGGGCGCTTGGCACGGACTGTTCCTGGTTTTGGAACGCGCGTTTTTAATTCGTTGGTTTGGTTCCATCGGGAAAATAACACGCGTGGCTTTCACCTTCTTCGTGGTAGTAATCGGATGGGTATTTTTCCGGGTGGAAGATTTGCATAGGGCTTGGGGATATGTGGGAGCCATGTTCTCTGCGAATGGAACGGTTGATGTGAAAATTGATTCCGAATGGATGCTCATTGCAGCCTTGGCGACAGTCTTTTCATTCTTCCTACTTCTTCCGAAAACACAGAAATTTCAAGATGCAGTATTCGGTCAGCGAAGCATTGGAAACGCTGGACATCTGGCACTAACAATCGTTTCAGCAGCGCTCTTTGTTTTGTCGTTGAGTTACATCACCGCAAGCGGATTTAACCCCTTCATTTATTTCCGATTCTAATGAAGAACAATCGTTTCCATACCGTCTTGTTTTCGATCGTTCTCCTCGGAATGTTTCTTCCGATGATTCAAATGGTGAAACCGTTTGTTGAAGTGGGACCGCTTTTCGGTTCTATTGTTCCAACGAAAAAAGATTCGTTAACCACTGAATCGTGGTTCAATGGAACCTTTCAGGAAAACAGAAACAAGTACATCAACGAGCAATTCGGATTCCGGAACACTGCCGTTCGCATTCACAATCAGATTGCGTTTTCACTCTTCCGCAAAGCCAAAGCGAACGGTGTTATTATTGGGAAGGAAGATTACTTGTACGAGATCAAATACATCAACGCTTTTCGCGGTGCGGAAGAAGTAAGTCAATCGAAAGTAGATTCGAACTTGGTCATGTTGAATGCCCTTCAATATAAATTAAAAGAAAAAGGCATTGAGTTGGTGGTGGTTTTAAATCCAGGGAAGGCTTCGTTTTATTCGGAATACATTCCCGATGAATTCCCTGTGGTTTCCGACAGAAGTTATTATTCGGAATATCAGAAAGGCCTGAAGAAACAGGGCATTCAGCACATCGATTTCGGAAAGTGGTTTCGTGAAATGAAGGGCAAAACACCGGCACCACTTTTCCCCAAGACAGGTATTCATTGGAGTCAGTATGGAGCAACGCTAGCAGCAGACTCTTTGGTGAATTATTGCATGAAACTTTTCGGAAAGGAAATGAATGAGTTCGTTTGGGATAAGAAGAATTTACAACTTCAAACCACCATGGAAAGTGTAGATGAAGACATTGGATTGGGTATGAATTTGTATTGGCCCATTGAAGTGCTTCCCATGGCTTATCCGCGTGCGGGTGTCAAAACGAAGTATGGCGAAAACTTTGGAAACGCAGGAATTCAACCGAAGATTGCTGTTATTTCCGACAGCTATTTTTTCAATATGTTGCAGCTTCCGCTTACACCTGATATATTTCGAGAAGTTAATTTTTACTTCTACAACAAACAATTGCATAAGTGGCCACTTCGCGAGATTGTGACATCTGATGCTTTGGCTCAAATGCAGGATATTGAGAAGTCTGATGTTGTATTCGTCATGGCAACGGAATGCAACATGGATCAACTGGGTTGGGGATTTATTTCAACGGCATACCGCTATTTTGTATTGGGTGAACACTTTGACACATTAGCCATGCGCACAGAGAAGTATAAAAATCGCATTGAATCTGATCCCAAATGGAAAGAAGCCATTGCGGAAAAGGCCAAGCAGAACAACCTTCCCCTCGATACTATGATCATGCGCGATGCCCGCTACATGGCGGAATTGGAATATTCGGCCGGAAATTAGAATTTGCCTAGCGCCTGTTGTATTTTCGCGGTGCAAATGAAACTGGTAATTATTCCCACCTATAACGAACGCGAGAACATTGTTGAAATGATTCACGCTGTTTTAGATCAGCCGCAAGGGTTTCATTTGTTGATTGTTGATGACGGTTCTCCGGATGGAACGGCTCAACTGGTTAAAGAAAAGCAAGCGGAATTTTCAGGACGACTTCATATTCTTGAGCGAAGCGGGAAGCTTGGTTTGGGAACAGCTTATATAGCAGGATTCAAGTGGGGGCTGAAGAATAACTATGAATACATCTTCGAAATGGATTGCGATTTTTCGCACAATCCGAAAGATCTTCCCAGATTGTTAGAAGCCTGCGAAAAGAATCACGGTGCAGCTGTGGGTTCGCGCTATGTGAAAGGTGGTGGAACGATAGATTGGCCTTGGCACCGCAGAGTCATTAGTAAAGGTGGAAGTATTTATGTGAATCTTATTTTAGGTTTAGGCGTGAAAGATAGCACCGGTGGATTCGTTTGTTATCACAGAGATGTTCTTTCAAAAATGAACTTGGATAACATTCAGTTTATCGGATATGCATTTCAAATTGAAATGAAATACAAAGCGAAACGTCTTGGTTTTAAAATAGCAGAAGTTCCTATTCTCTTCGCCGATCGGGTGAAGGGAACCAGTAAGATGAGTTTGAATATTTTTCACGAAGCTTTCTTTGGCGTATTGAAAATGCGCTTTCAAAAAATCTAATCACTATGCAAGTCATAAAAAATGTCACGGTTGTTAACGAAGGAAAACAGACCGCTAGCGACGTATGGATAAACGGTTCTAAAATCGCGTACGTGTTGCCCGTTGGAACAATGGATTACAACAACGCAGATTCAATCGTAGATGGAACCGGTAAGCATTTGTTCCCAGGGTTGATTGACGATCAGGTTCACTTCAGAGAGCCGGGATTGACGCACAAAGGGGATTTGACAACTGAGTCTGCGGCAGCCGCAGCGGGTGGCGTAACCTCATACATGGAAATGCCGAACACCAGTCCGAGTGCAACCACGCTTGAATTGTTGGAACAAAAGTTCAATCGTGCTGCAGAAGTTTCGACGGTGAACTACAACTTCTTCATGGGCGCAACGCCGGATAACGCTGATGTTCTGGTGCATGTGAATCCGAAAGAAGTATGTGGTGTGAAAATATTCATGGGATCTTCCACTGGAAATTTATTGGTCGAAAAGCGCGAAGCGTTGGAGGTTATTTTCTCGAAAGTGAAAACGCTTATCGCAACGCATTGCGAAGACGACGGCATTATTCGAAGAAATTTGGAAGCCCTTCAAGCTACAGGAAAGTCATTGACTCCTTCTGATCATCCTGTCATTCGCAATGCAGAGGGATGCTATGCCTCGAGCTCCATGGCTGTTGAATTGGCGAAGAAGCACGACGCGCGTTTGCACATTCTTCACATTAGCACTGCGAAGGAATTGGAATTGTTTACGAATGCCATTCCATTGAAGGAAAAGCGTATTACGGCAGAAGCATGTATTCATCACCTTTGGTTCACAGACGCAGATTATGCAACGAAAGGGAACTACATCAAATGGAATCCTTCTGTTAAATCGTTCAACGACCGAATGAACATTCGGGAGGCGGTAAACGACGGAAGAATCGACGTCATTGCCACCGACCACGCACCGCATACCATTGAAGAAAAGGAGCAAGAATTGTTGAAAGCGCCAAGCGGTGGACCACTTGTTCAACACAGTTTGCAAGCGCTCATTGACTTACACAGACAAGGTGTTTTCACCTTAGAAAAAATTGCTGAAAAGGCTTCTCACGCTGTTGCAGACCTCTTTCAAATTACTGGTCGCGGATACATTCGCGAAGGCTACAGCGCAGACGTTGTGTTGGTTGATTTGAATGCACCTTACACAGTCACCAAAGAAAATCTTTTGTACAAATGCGGTTGGTCTCCGTTTGAAGGACATACGTTTTCGAGCACCATCGTTTCTACTTGGTGTAACGGCAAGTTGGTGTTTGAGAATGGGAAGCTTACGGGACAAAAGAGTGGAATGGCGCTAACATTTACGCGTTAATTCTTCCTTCGGGATGTATCCTTTCAGGACTGATCCCGCAGGGACTAATCCCTCTGGGATGTATCCTTTCAGGACTGATCCCGTAGGGACTAATCCCTCTGGGATGTATCCTTTCAGGACTGATCCCGTAGGGACGAATTATTAATTCTTTTCGAGAAGTAATTTGATTTCATTGAAAAGAAATGGAATGTTGTTTCTAACAACGTCTATTACAATTTCGTAATCCACTCCGAAATAATCGTGAATTAACTTGTCACGCATACCCGCCATTTCTTTCCATTCGATATGACTGTTTGATAGCCGGAATTCAGTATCAACCCTCTTGCTTGCTTCCCCTATGATTTCAATACTTCGAACAAGAGCTCTTAGGAGAGTTTGGTCGAGGTAGATTTCTTCATCAGTTTTTGAAGATGTTACGTTTAAAATAAAATCACATTCTTCCAAAATATACTGAAGAAACTCGTTTCTAGACGGATACATATTCAAGCGAATTAAGAATAGAAGTTCTTAAATATGGGCTGAGTGATTTATCTGTTAGCACTTCAACCTTTCGCCCTAATGTAGACTCAAGAAAGAAGACTAAACCGATAAAATTTTTATATGTCTTTTTCCCCGGTTGAAATTCAACAAAAAAATCAACGTCACTTTCTTTTTTAGCTTGGTCACGCACAAACGATCCGAATAGAGCTAGACGAGCCACCCCAAATTTTTCGATATTGGAATGATTCAATTTAATAATATGGAGCAGCTCTGCTTTTGACTTAACCATTGAAACAAATTTAGCGGATTTTATTCTTCAGTTTACAAATCATAATTAATCGAAAATTGTCATCCGCTCCGCTCCGCGAAGCGGTCATCGAACTTGTTCGTCATCAATCGTAGATTGTCATCCACGCAGTGGTCATCGCGCAGTGTCATCACGCAGTGTCATCGGCTTCGCCGCCATCACACGCAGTGTGTATTATCTTTGCCCCCATGAAATCAATCATTTGCGCTTTTTTCCTGACATTTATCACCCTCTTTTCCTTCGCTCAAACAACAACCGTTTCCGGTGTGGTTGTAGGAATGGATCAAGGAAAAAGCGAGTCGTTGGCATTCGTAAGTGTAAGTCTGCACGCCGCGTCTGACAGCCTTTTGCTTAAGGCGACAGCCTCTGACAACAACGGTTTTTTTACCATGGAAATTCCATGCGTGGACAGCGTTTTAATTTACTTCAACATCATTGGTTTCAAACCTATCTGGAAAAAAATTAGAGCAAATGAAAATTTGAATCTCGGAACGATTGAATTGATTCGCACTTCAACCGTTACTTCTGAAATGGAATTCGTGGCGAAGAAACCGCTTGTGCAAGTGCAGGCCGATAAGACTATTTTCAATGTGGAAGGAACAGCGAATGCAGTTGGTTTGAATGCCCTTGAATTGCTGCGCCGTGCGCCAGGTGTTGTCATTGATAACAACAACAACATTTCGGTAAAGGGAAAATCAGGAATAACCGTGTACATTGACGGAAGAATTTCTCCGTTACAAGGCTCACAACTTTCGGACTTCCTAAAAAGCACTCCGTCTTCTTCCATTGAAAAAATTGAGATTATTACGAATCCTTCTGCACGCTATGATGCTGCGGGAACAGCTGGGATATTGAATATTGTCATGAAGAAGAATAGCAATTACGGACAAAACGCTACGTTCGGAATTGGCTACGGAAATCAGGTTTATGGCAAGACCAACGGTTCCTTCACTTACAACAGAAGAAAAGGAAAGACCAATGTATACGCCACTTACAGCAATGCATTCACGGAAGATTGGGGATACATGCGCTTCTACAAAGAACAAAATGATATTTTCTTCGATCAGAAAACATACACCTACAACAAAGACAAATCGCATTACGGAAAGGCGGGCATTGACATTTCCATCAACGATAAAAACACCATTGGTGTTTCGGTGAACACCAACCTTTCCAACAGCTTATGGAACAGCCACGGTTCTACGCCTATTGGAAGCGTTGTGCCAGGAGCTGGGGTAGATAGCACGTTGGAAGCCCTTTCAAACAACAATGGGTTTCGAAACAATTACGGAGGCAATATCAATTACCAGTGGAAAGGGTCCAAAGAACAAGAGCTAACGGTTGATGCGAACTACGGACAGTTCGACATTAAGAATGATAACTTCCAACCCAATCGTTACATGGCTTCAGATGGAACGTTGTTGAATCAGCGTATTTATCAAAACAACACCAAAACCAAAATAGACATCTCGGTTTTGCGTGCCGATTATAGTTTCAATTGGAAAAAAATAAAGTGGGAAGCTGGAGTGAAAGGCACGCAGGTGAATACGAATAACAACCTCGATTTTTTTAATGTGAATGGAAATGTCTTCAGTGTTGATTCGAATAGAACGAACGCGTTTGAATACAAGGAGCGTGTGTTAGCTGCATACACGAACGCTTCTGGAAAGTATAAGAAATTTGGATGGCAGGTGGGTGTTCGTGCAGAGAACACGAAGAGCAACGGGCATTTGATTGCATTAACTCCTCAACCCCTAACGCACGTTGATCGATTTTACACCAACTTCTTTCCGAGCGCAGCCATAACCTTTGATCACAAGGAAACCAGCACGTTTAATTTAACCTTTAGCCGAAGAATTGACAGGCCAAGTTACCAAACGCTTAATCCGTTCGAATCGCGATTGGATGAACTTTCTTATTCACGTGGCAACGCCTTCCTTCAACCCCAATACACGAATGCTTGGGAGTTAAGTCACACCTTGTTTTATATGCTAACCACATCGTTGGGCTACAGTAAAACGAATGGTTTCTTTACAGAGATTACAGACACCACAGAGTTTTCGCGTTCATATATTCAAACACGAAATTTGGGTTACAGAGAGAACATTACCTTCAACATTGGAAGTCCTGTTCCCATTGCAAAGTGGTGGGAAGGGTACGTGAACATGGGTGTATACAACATTCACAACAGAGCCGCTTTCAAAGACGGAAATACCATTGACCTTCGAGCAACGTCTTACAACATCTTCATGCAAAACACCTTCAAGGTGAATAAGACCACTTCCTTCGAACTCTCTGGATTCTTCAACGGTCCAAGTGTTTGGGGCGGTACTTTCCGCAACAAACCAATGGGTGGTTTAGATGCAGCATTTCAAAAAACGTTCATGAACGAGCAACTCGTTCTTCGCCTCGCCTATGGCGACATTCTTCACACCATGCGTTGGAGAGGTGTTTCGCAATACGCAGGTCTGTATATGGATGCCAGCGGTCGCTGGGAATCGCGCGTTGCGCGTATCAATCTTACTTGGAAGATTGGGAATCAGAAGCTCAAGGAGAAGAAGGCGAGTCAGGTGGATGAGTTTAAGAGAGTCAAATAATCTTTACCAGCAAAGCTGGATGACACAACACGTTGTGATGACGCAACGGAGTTGCGATGACCAGCGAAGCTGGATGACACATTTCATGTGATGACAAACCTCGTTTGATGACCGTTCCGGATGACGGCGATGCCGATGACAATCTTCGATTGATGACCCTCCGGGAAAGTTGTTTATATGCGGAATGGTTATACCGAAAGAGGTTGAAGGTGTTGTAAGTCCGAGGGAATTGGGCATATTTTATATGAAAATCACATAACCGATAATTGCGAGAATCATGGTGTAAAGAGAATTTTGTTAAAATACTATTCGCAATGAAGACATCAATTGAACAAAAATCAAAGGCTCTTTCCTTCCAGATTGCGGAGGTGTGTAAAAAGCAACGCAAGGATTACATGCATATCAAGACAATTGATCAGTGTCTCAGAAGTTCTTCTTCTGTGGCTGCGAATATTCAAGAGGCGCTTGCATCGCAAAGCAATAAAATGATTTTAAGTAAGCTATACATAAGCTTAAGAGAAGCGAAAGAAACAAACTTCTGGATTGAAAAATTCCAACATGATAAAATCATTTCTGATATTGAACAGCATAGTCTGAAAACGCAGTGTAATCAGGTTATTCGTGAGTTGTATGCTTTTATAAAATTCATAAAGAAAAGAGGTTAACACAACACACTACGCGTGATGACCTTCTTCGAAGGATGACGCAACGGAGTTGCGATGACACCGCAGGTGATGACCTTCTCCGAAGGATGACGATTTACAATCGATGACGAACGATGTTCGATGACCGCTTCGCGGAGCGTCATCACGCAGTGTCATCCGGAACGGTCATCACAGAGTGTCATCACCTTCGGTGTCATCGGCTTCGCCGTCATCCGCTCCGCGGTCATCACACAACGTGTGTAAAGGAAACATTTTTCCCAATTTTCGTTTCCAATGTAAAAAATGTGTCTATCTTTGCCGCGCTTTGGAACTCAAGAAACGACATATACTTTCGGAAACCCTTCAGTTGTTTTTGCAATTCGGGATTAAAAGCCTTACAATGGACGACATTGCGAAGAAGCTCTGTATCTCAAAGAAGACGCTGTATACGCATGTGAAAGACAAAGAAGATTTGTTGGAAAATGCCGTTGTATTATTCAGCTCTTCAGAGAAGCATCAGATCGAAGAAATTTGCAGCAGAGGATTGAACGCAATAGACGAAAGTCTAGAGATTAAGCGTTGGGTGCTGGAAATGTTGCAGAACATTCATCCGTCTGTTGCATACGACATGGAGAAATTTCACCCAAGAGTTCATCAGAAAATGCTCGCCTCTCGTCAGGCCATTATTTACAAATGTGTTTTCGATAACATTGTGAAAGGACAAAAAGATGGGTTGTACAGAAAAGAGATTAATCCGAACATTCTAGCTAAGTTATATGTTGGTAGAATGGAGGTCATGTTTGATCAGAACTTATTTCCAAGCAAAGAATACAACGTTAGTGATGTTTATATGGAATGGTTTTCTTACCACATACATGGCATGGCAACCGCCAAGGGAGTGGAGTTGTTGAATAAAAACATTTTACACTCAACTCCTGCACCCAAGAAAAAAAATAGTAAAAAGCAATAATTCAATTCATGATACAATTCAACATAAACAAAAAAGTAAGTGCCCTCTTGTTGGTGGCGCTTGGTTTTGTTTCGCTCGGAACCGCCCAGCAGGCGCTAACCTTGGCTGCTGCGAAGGAGTTCGCATTGAAGAATGCCTTCCAAGTGAAATCAAAAACATTGGACGCACAAACCGCGAAACTTCAAACCGAAGAATTGCTGGCTATTGGTCTTCCTCAAATCAACGGTTCCATTCAATACCAGAATTTCATTGATCGTCCGACCAGCATTTTACCTGGCGATTTTTTTGGACGTCCGGGTCAGAATGTGGCTGTTCAGTTTGGGGTTCCTCAAACATTAAACGCCGGAATTAGCGCATCTCAATTGTTGTTCGATGGTTCTTGGTTGGTGGGTTTGCAAGCTTCCAAAGCCTATGCAGCTCTTCAAAACAAGAACATCATTAAAAGTGAAATCGAAGTGAAACGCGCTACCGAAGAGGCGTATCACCTCGCAGTAATTGCCCAAGAGAGTATCGCTCTTCTAACCGCTTCTCGTGATTTGTTGAAGGGCACGCTGGATCACACGGTTGCTCTGAAGCAAGAGGGTTTCGTTGAAACGCAAGACGTGGAACAAATTACACTTTCGTTGAACGAATTAGAAGCGCGTATTCGCACGGCAGAGACGCAAGCGAAAATTGCAAAGACGTTGTTGAAGTTCACCATTGGAATGAATGTGGAAGAAGAGATTACGTTGGCAGATAATAGCAAAACTATTTTGGAAGCGTTCAACGCGCAGTTGGTTCAGACGACTTTCAACGCAGATAATTTAATCGACAACCAAATTATTAAAGAGGGATTGGCACTTCAGAAATTAAGTGTTAAAAATCAGCAGGCGAAATTGTTGCCGAATATGGCCGCTTTTTATAGCATGCAGAAGCAAGCACAGCGTCAGCAATTTGACTTCTTTGATGGCTCGAAGCCTTGGTATCCAACACAAATTTGGGGATTGTCTATGAACGTTCCATTGGTTTCTGGTGGTGCTAAAATGAAAGGAATTAAAAAGGCAGGTGTGGAAGTAAAACGTATGGAAGAGACGTTGGCTTATTCAACCAACGCAGCAAAATTAGAATACCAGGTTGGAATGGCTGAATACATGAACGCCACGCAGAATGTAGACTTGGCTATGCAATCGTACAACTTAGCATCGAGTATTTTAAACAAGACACAGATTAAATTCGATCAAGGAACTTCTTCAAGTTTCGAATTGTCGAGACAAACTTCGCAATTGTTGCAAGCACAAGTAACTCTTATTCAAGCGCGTTTAAGTTTAATGAACGCTCAAACCAGACTTTCAAAATCGTTGAACGCATTATAATATTTTAAGAAAAAATGAAATCCATGTATATCTCGAAAATCGCAGCATCATTAGGATTGGCTGCTGTATTATTAGCTTCTTGCGGATCAAAAGACAAGAACGCTGAATTGAACGATTTAAAAGCGAAGCGTTCAGAATTAGACGGAAAAATTTCGGCCTTGGAGCAAGAGTTGGGCATTACAAACGCTGCGAAAACAAGAAAGGTTGTGACTACCGATGTTGTAGCTGCCCCTTTCAAACATTGCGTTGAAATTCAAGGAACAGTAGATGCGGAAAATAACGTGGTTGTTGCTCCGCAAATTCCTGGATTGGTAACGAATATTTATGTGAATGAAGGTGACGCTGTTTCTGCCGGACAATTGTTGGCAGAGACAGACAACAGCGCCTATGCTGCTCAGATTGCTGCAATTCAGCCGCAGTTGGAATTGGCGAAAGATGTCTTCCAAAGACAACAACGTCTATGGGAACAAAAGATTGGAAGTGAAGTTCAGTACTTACAGGCCAAGACACAAGTAGATGCTTTAACCAAGCAAATCAGTGCCGTTCAAGCACAAATTGAATTGACGAAAGTAAAGGCTCCCTTGAGCGGAATCGTTGACCACGTGGGTGCAAGAGTAGGACAATTCGCAACCGCGCAAAATCCAGATCCTTGCTTCCGAATCGTGAACTTATCTTCGTTGAAAGTGAAGTCTGAAGTAGCAGAGACCTACGCAAACAAAGTGAAGAAAGGAAACAAAGTGTTGTTGTATTTCCCAGACATCAGCACAGAGGTTGAAGGAAGTATTTCTTTCACTGCGAAATTCATTAGTCCAATGTCTCGCACATTCACTGCAGAAGCTATGTTAGCTGGAACAAACGAATTACTTCGTCCGAACATGGTTAGCATCATGAAGATTGTAGATTATGAAAATCCGGCTGCAATTTTAGCTCCGTTGAATATTATTCAAAATGAAAACAACATGCAATTTGTTTACGTGGCTGTGAATGAAAATGGTGTATTGACTGCACGAAGAAGAGCGGTTACTGTTGGACAAGTGTATGCAGGAAACGCTGAATTGACGAGCGGTTTGAGCGTTGGTGATAAATTAATCACCACAGGATACGCCGAGTTAACTGAAGGAATGGCAATTGAATTATAAGACGCCCAATCATGCTAGAAAAATTTAAAGAATTCAAACCCACCAGTTGGGCCATTGATAACAAGACTACGATTTATTTGCTAACGATTTTTATTACGTTAGCGGGTATTAGATCGGAAGAGCA
>CALCNZ010000368.1 GCA_937897625.1 uncultured Flavobacteriales bacterium | reverse complement strand
GGCGCGGTGTTTTACATGAAAGAAGAGGGCTTATAACGGTTCTCAAAAACTAACCGCATTCCATGAATTGCCTTATTTTAGACCAGGGTAATACTTCTATTAAATGGGGTTTATTTCAGAACAATGTACTTGTTGAATCCGGGAGAATTTCCGATAAAGAATTGGATTCAGCCTTGAATGAATTGAGAGAGAAGCACTCTCTGCCATTTTATTATTCTTCTGTTCGAAGCGATTCTGAGCAACAAAATTTTCTAACACTTTACAATTTCTGTAAACCCATTGAAGAAAAAAAATTCCCGAAATATAATTATTCTGAGGGTGTAGCTGGAAAAGATCGTTTGGCCAATGTTGCAGGCGCAACATCGCTATTCGGAAAAAGCGCATCACTCATAGTTGACTTCGGAACGTGCATTACTTATTCAGTTGGAAAAAACAATGAACTAATGCGTGGGGTTATCTCTTTGGGTGCTCAGGCTCGTCTTCGTGGAATGCATGAATTCACTGGGCGGCTGCCTCTTCTTGAGTTAGCAGAAACAAATAAGCCGTTTGAAAACTCTACCCAAGGGGCTATGCTAAGCAGCGTGAACTTCGGAATACTTTCTGAATTGAAGGGATATATTGAATACGCTCTTGCGGAAATGCCTGAAATTGCGGTAGTATTTACAGGCACTGATTCCGAGCATTTTGCGAAACAGTTGAATTACCGCATCTTTGTAGAATTGAATTTAACATTAATTGGACTTTATGCCATCTCTTGTGCGAATGAATCTTAAATATATTT
The DNA here is from genome assembly GCA_937897625.1 of uncultured Flavobacteriales bacterium. Taxonomy (GTDB): domain Bacteria; phylum Bacteroidota; class Bacteroidia; order Flavobacteriales_D; family Sanyastnellaceae; genus CAIZGX01. The sequence continues at coordinate 13,135 of CALCNZ010000368.1, read as the reverse complement.
TTCTTGTTTTGATTTCGGCAATGAGCATGCATATGCAAGCTCAAATTCCTGTGAATTCTCCTTATTCGCGTTTCGGCATTGGGTTAACAGATATTGGCTTCAATCCGCGATATTCCGCCATGGGCAACGCATCCATTGCCTTACCCGATTTTTCAGGTGTTAATTTATCGAATCCCGCTTCGTTTGCATTGTTCGCTGAAACTACTTTTCAAGGAAGTGTTTTTGCAAAAAGTTCACAGCTCATTTCATCCAATGGCCACACCAATTATTTGGGAGGTCAAGTGGGCGAAATTGCCTTCGGATTTAAGCGCGCAGGAAGCAAGTGGGGATTTGCAATGGGCATAACCCCCGAGAGCGTGGTGGGTTATCAGTTTTCAAATATCAAAACCATTAACGACAGCCTTCGAGCAAAATATAGCTATTCCGGTGAAGGAGGGATTAACAAAGTTCAAATGGGATTTGCAAGAACCTTCATTCTTCATGCAGACAGCACCCATGCGCGAACGCATACCCTATCCATTGGAACCAACTTAAATTTCCGCTTCGGTTCTATCTTACAAATTGACCGCATTATTTTCGACAACACCTCTGTCTTTAATAGCAAGTTTACCAATCGCAAGTCTATTTCAGACGCGAACTTCACCTTTGGAGCGCACTACTCCTTTCCTATTCATCAAAGAAAAGCAGCAGGAAAAGTTACCCGCTCTACTTGGTTTCATTTGGCAGGAACGTATGAATTGCAAAACAACATCAATCCAAAAGTTCAAGATATTCGTCAGTCCACGCGAACAGTATCGGGCGTAGAATTGGCTGTGCACACCATCTTAGATACCACCTATACGCAATTGTCTTTTGTGCTTCCTCAGCGCATTCAGCTTGGTGCGGCTATTACGCACGAGTTTAAAAAATCGGGAACCCTTTCTTTAAGTGTTTCCTATCGTGAGCAAGATTGGAAGTCGGTTGAAAATCTCAATTCGCTGATTCAGGTGAACAATCAAAGTTTCCACAATTCGAAAAACATGGGAATTGGCTTGGAATACATACCGAATGCAAATGGCGGTGAAAAGAATTATTTCGGAGCATGCACGTATCGTATTGGAATGAAATCGGCACAGACTTATGTTGGGCTGAACGGAAATAACATTGTTCAAGAAGCCTTTACTTGCGGATTGCAAATGCCTATGCGATCTTCTAAAACCACCAGTACGCTTTGTCTTTCTGCTGAATTTGGAACCTATGGCAACAGCACAGAACTTGCAACTAAGGAGAACTACGCCGCTTTCCTAATCGGATTTAAACTTCATCCGTTCGAGCGTTGGTTCGTGCAGAGAAAGTATGATTAACCCCTTCCGAAAAATAGCTGCCGCATTCGCGGTTGTGTTTATTTTGATGGGATGTCAGAATGAAATTTCAGAAATCAAGGCAATTACTGACCCGAAACTTGTACCCGTTCAAAGTACGTTCAACTCTTGCTTTAGTTACTCAAGCGACGGGGTGGTTCGAACGAAAATTTACGCAATTCAGTTGGATCAATACGTGAGTGACAGCTCTTACTTAATTGCTCCAAAATCTTTCTACATTCAATTCTTCGATTCTCTCGGAGAATACACGGGCACCATGAAAGGCAATGAGGCGATCTTCTCCCAGAAAAGCAATATCCTTTGGACGAAAGGAGATTTGGTTTTGGAAAACTGGAAAAAAGAAAAATTAGAAACTTCTTCACTCACTTTTTATTTAGACTCTGACTTGGTCTACACACCCAATTTCGTTCGTATAACTTCGGAAAACAGTGTGCTTGAAGGAACCGGGCTTCGCAGCAACGGTTCATTTTCCAATTATGAAATAAACCAAACTTCGGGTAACTTTGACGCCCAGAACAATGAATAATTTAAATAAAATAGTGTTGGTGGCTTGGGCCATTGTAGTGGTTGCTTCATTTGGCTACGCTCTTTATATGATTTCGCAAGTAGGTTGGGACAAAGGAGCCGATAACTTATTCATTCCTGCCATTGCACTCATGTGGTTTCTCTTTCGTTTAGGCATGTACCGCAGAATGAATAAGAACAATGGGTAACATAGAAGCTTCGCAGATATTCATTATTCTTGGCACCTTGCTCGGATGTGCCTTTTATTCCGGCGTTGAAATAGCCTTCCTTACTTCCAACAAATTAAAAATTGAGTTAGACAAAAAGCAAGGAGTCTTCGGTGCTTCCATTCTTTCCTCACTCGTTGGAAAACCAAAAATATTCTTAGCCATGTTGTTGGTTGGAAATAATATTTCATTGGTTATTTATGGAATTATTTTCGGAGATGTCTTGACTTCTATTCTCGATTCGAATTTCCCTTTTCTCTATGAAGCGATTGGTGATTATGGGGTACTTATTCTTCAAACCATCATTTCCACCTTGGTGGTTTTAATTTTCGGGGAATTCATTCCCAAGGCGCTGCTCTCTTCCCAGCCGAATAAGTGGCTGCTGCGACTTTCACCGCTGATTGCAATCTGGTACGCAATTTTATTTGTATTCGCATACAGCGTTACCAAAGTTAGCGAATGGATTATTTCTATGCTCTTTAGAAACTCGCCGAAAGAACAAAATGTGGTTTTCGGACGAACAGATTTGAATCACTATTTGGAAGGTTTTACCGGCGCAAATTCTCAACAGAACGAATTGGACTTAGAAATTCAATTCTTTCAAAATGCCCTCGATTTTTCTTTGTTGAAGGCGCGTGATTGCATGTTGCCTCGAAATGAAATTGTGGCCATTGATATTACTGAAAGCATTGCGAAAGCGAAAAATCTTTTCATTGAAACGAAGCTTTCAAAAATCATTGTTTACCGCGAAAACATAGACCAGCTCATTGGTTACGTTCACTTCAGCGACTTCTTCAAAAATCCGAAAGAGATCAAAGAAATTCTTCGTCCAATTGCCATTGTTCCCGAGCCCATGGCGGCCAACGAGATTTTAAAAATATTCCGAAGCCAGAAAAAAAGTGTTGCTGCAGTAGTAGATGAATTTGGTGGAACAAGTGGACTTATCACCTTCGAAGACATTATTGAAGAAATTTTTGGCGAAATTGAAGACGAACACGACACCATTGACAATGTCGAGCGTGAGGTATCCAAAGGTTGGTATGAATTCGCTGGAAGGCTCGACGTTCATTACATCAATGAGAAATACAAATTGGAACTTCCTGAAGACGAGGAGCAATATGATACGCTCGGAGGGCTCATTCTTAACTTCCACCAAGGCTTTCCAGAGGTGAATCAGGAATTCGTCATTGACCGATACCGCTTTACTATTCTGGCTGTGAATGAGCGTCAAATTAAGCTTGTTCAGCTTCAAAATATTGAAGAAATAACAAATAGCTAATCCTAGCTAAAAAAAAACAAGGAATTTCCGAGCAAATTTCCGATATTCGCACTCCTAATTTTTATAGTCCATAACTATGGCAATGATTTCAACCCTTCGTAAACAAGGATGGCTAGTACTAGCCTTAGTCGGCATTGGTATTGTCGGCTTCTTAATTCCGTATGACGCTGTAATGGCAATGTTCGGTGGCCCTTCAGATAAAGTTGGTGTAATTAATGGCGAGAACATTAAGCAAGACCAATGGAGAGCAATGCTTCAAGAGCAGTCTGAATTGTTCAGTTACAACAACAGCCAGGCCCACGGTTTGGAAAATGATGTTTGGAACAATCTTATTGAAAACACCCTTCTTCAACCTGAATACCAGAGCTTAGGCCTAATGGTTACAGATGAAGAATTGGATGAAATTCTCTTCGGTAACTTCTTAAGCTCTTACGTGAAAAGCACGTTCTATCAAGGACAAGATTCGTTGCCATTCAAAGAGCAAATGCGCGAGAGCTTCAAGAAAATGGAAACAGAGAAGCCTAACCTCTTCACTGGTTACAGAAGACTTGTTGTTGAAAAGCGTTTGAAAGAAAAGTATGATGCGTTGGTAGGTGCTGGTGCATATGTAAACTCGTTGGATGCAAAGAGTTTGTTCCACCAATCGAATGACAAGGCAGCTATTGTTTATGTTGTGAAGCCATACGCTTCGATCATGGAAAGTGAAATTTCATTCTCGAATGATGACATTGAAAGTTATTACAACGAACATAAAAACGACCGTGATTTCAAACAAGAAAGAAGTCGCACAATTGCATACGTTCGTATTCCTTTGGTTACAAGTGCTTCCGACAGTGCTGCTACCCTTGAGAGCCTTCAGACGATTGCTTCAGCATTCAATGAATCTAAAACTGCAAAAGCAGATTCACTTTTCGCTATCGCGAACTCTGGAAATCCTGCATTTGCAAAAGTAAAATACGCAGCTGGAACATTCCCAGAGCCGTTCAATTCGCAAGTTTTTTCTGATAGCATTGGACGTGTAATGGGTCCATTTGTTTCTAGTGGAGTTGCACGCGTTGTTAAGTTAACCTCTCGTGCAACTGAGATTGATTCTGTTCAGGCGCGTCACATTCTTTTCAAAGAGAAAGGTGCTGCTGGTAAAGCGAAAGCAGATTCATTGAAAAAAGTTATTCAAAGCAAAAAGAATTTTGCCGAGATGGCTACCAAGTACAGCACAGATCCGGGATCTGCTGTAAAGGGCGGTGATCTAGGTATGTTCGGAAGAGGCGCCATGGTTCCTGAGTTTGATGCAGCTTGCTTCAATGGAAAAGTTGGAGATCTTCAAATTGTAGAATCTCAATACGGTACTCACTTAATTGAAGTAACCAAAAAAGGTGCTGCTAAACCTGTAACCTATTACGCACAAGTTGAAAGACCAATTGCACCAAGCGCAGCTACGAAGAAAGAAACTTATCAAAAGGCTGTTGACTTCATTCAGAACCACAGCGACAGTGCTAGCTTCCGTGCAGGTGCTGTTGAGAATTACGGCGGATTGACTTACTCTCCGAATGTACGTCCTGAAGCGACAGCTGTAAGCGGTGTTCAAAGTGCTTCTGAGATTATAGGTTGGACCTACAATCCTGAAACGAAAGAAGGATCTATCTCTCAGCCTATTTCAGTTGATGACGGAATTGTTGTTGTTTGTCTAATGGAAATCAAAGAAAAAGGAGTTCCATCGTTGCGGAACGTGTACGATCGCGTGAAACAAGAAGTAATTAAAGAGAAGAAAGCTGAAAAATACATGGCTATGATGACTGGCAGTTCTTTAGAAGAGATTGCTGGAAAGGTAACTGGACAAGTAAAAACTTTCGAAAACCTATCAATGGCTATGCGTAACATTCCTGAGAGTGGTGTTCAAGAAACTGAAAGTGCTGCTATTGGCGCTGCCTTCGGATTGCCAACAGGAAATATCTCTGCTCCTATTAAAGGGAAAGGCGGTATTTATGTGATTCAGCGTGCTGCAGATGTAACCCGTGTTGAAAGTCCAGATAACTACGTATCGTTTAGAAAAGATAAAATGCGTGGTCAGAAAGCAAGTGCACCAATGACGTTGTTCAACTCACTTCGTGAGGCAGCTGAAATTGAAGACTACCGTTTCTTCCCTGAAGATTGATTTTTAAATCTCGATAATTGAAAAGGATGCTTCGGCATCCTTTTTCATTTTTTAAAACCAGAGTAACATGGTATCGCCATAACTGAGGAACATGTAATTGTTGTTCATGGCGTGAGCATAGACGTGCTTCCACTCTGCTCCAACAGCGGCAGCAACCAGCAATAACAGTGTACTTTTTGGCTGATGGTAATTGGTTTGAAGACCGGAGCAAATTTTAAATGAATATCCGGGTGCAATGCAGATGCTCGACGAGGCGCAGATACTGTTTCGATCTGTTTCGTCGAGATGACGTAGCAAAGCGTTTAGAGCCTCTTCCTTCGAGTAACTCACATTCGAGATGTAAGGTTCCCACTGATCTATGGAATCTACCTCCTTACCTTCTAAAACGCGAACGCCCAACCAATACAAACTTTCGAGTGTTCGCATGGAAGTGGTGCCTGCGGCAATGACACTTCCTTCACACGTTAGAATGGAATGAATGCACTCGCGCGTGACTTCAAAAAATTCGGCGTGCATTTCATGGTCTTCAATGCGCTGTGCAGAGACGGGTTTGAAGGTTCCTGCGCCTACATGCAGGCAGACTTGCGCTTGAGCGACTCCTGCATTTTTCAATGCTGAAATCACCGCATCGGTGTAATGCAAACCGGCTGTTGGGGCTGCAACTGAGCCTTGAGTTTTCGCGAAGACGGTTTGGTATCTGCCAACGTCGTTGGCAACCGGCTTGCGTTGAAAATATGGCGGCAGAGGCACTTGTCCGATAGCCTCTATGACTTCGGAAAAAACAGCGTTGAAGTTCCAGGAGAATTTAACCACGAAGGCATCTTTCTCAATTCCTGTTCGTTCAATGAAAACGCTTTCGGTGGAATTGTTCCAATTGATTTTCAATTCCAATTTTCCTTCTTTCCAACGTTTTGAATTTCCGATGTATGCGGTGAAGGAAACGCTATCATGTGCCGAAAAGGCTTCTGTATATGAGATACCGAAGGGTGCAAGGCACATGATCTCTATAAATGCTCCAGAATCTTTTTGAAAAATAATTCTAGCCGGAATAACTTTCGAATTGTTGAAGATGAGCAAATCTCCGTGCTGAAGTTGGTTAGGCAAATCTGAAAAAACAATGTCTTGAATTACGCCTTCCTTGTAGACCAACAATTTCGCGGCAGCTCGGTCTTCCAAAGGAATAACACGAATGCGTTCTTCGGGAAGTGAGTAATTGAAATCTTCAATTTCAATTTGTGGAATTGCCATGGCGCGAAAATACCTATTTTTGAAAACATTTTTTACTATGAGCACGAATAGAAAAGCATTGGTCATTGGTTGCAGAGGACAAATAGGCATTGAGCTTGTGATGGCCCTTCGCTCGAAGTTGGGACAACACAATGTTATTGGGGCCGACATTCAGCCTGCAGAATCTGTTTCTTCAGAAGACGGACCGTATGTGCAATTGAACGTGTTAGATGCCGAGGCATTGCGCGCTTGTGTTCAAGATCACGCGGTTACAGAGGTTTATCAGCTTGCTGCTTTGTTGAGCGCAACAGGAGAAAAAAATCCGATGTATGCTTGGAAGTTGAATATGGAAGGCCTCTTGAATATTCTTGAGCTTGCGAAAGAATTTAAGTTTCGTTTGTTTTGGCCAAGCTCTATTGCGGCTTTCGGACCAACTACTCCTGCCGATCAAACGCCACAGACCACTGTTATGGAGCCTTCTTCCGTTTATGGAATTTCAAAGTTAGCAGGCGAAAGATGGTGCGAATATTATTTCATGAAGTACGGCGTTGATGTGCGCAGCCTTCGCTACCCAGGACTGATTGGACACCGCTCTGCTCCGGGAGGAGGAACAACAGATTACGCCGTAGATATTTTCTATTCTGCGTTGAAGGAAAACAAATACACTTCATTCCTATCGGAAAACACAGAGTTGCCGATGATGATGATGGAAGACGCTATTCGCGCTACCATTCAGTTGATGGAATCAGATGCTGAAAAGATTAAAATTCGAAGCGCCTACAACCTAGCAGGAATAAGCTTCACACCGAAACAATTGGCTGAAGAAATTCAAAAACATTTACCCGGATTTGAAATTAGCTATGCGCCTGACTTCCGTCAAGGCCTTGCAGATTCATGGCCGAATAGCATAGACGATTCTTCGGCGAAGAACGATTGGGGTTGGGAAATTGAATACCCGATGCCGCGTTTGGTTTCAACCATGTTGGAAGAAATTGCGAAAAAAGTATCTTAACCGAACGTATTAGACTCATAAAAAGCCTCATTGAATGAGGCTTTTTTTATTTGTCTTCGTTTCTTTGCAGTATGGTTGATTTGTTCATTTACAATAGTCTTACACGAACGAAAGAAAAGTTCACTCCCCTTCACAAACAATTCGTTGGAATGTATGTGTGCGGGCCTACTGTTTACAATTTTGCACACTTGGGAAATTGTAGAACGTTCGTGACCTTCGATACAGTTTATCGCTATCTCACTTTTCTTGGATACAAAGTTCGTTATGTGCGCAACATAACAGACGTTGGGCACATTACAACCGAGTTCGATGAAGGAGTAGATCGCATTGGTGCGCAAGCGAAATTGGAGCAAGTGGAACCCATGGAAATTGTTCAGAAATACACGACGTATTTCCATGACATGATGCGCGCCTTCAACAACCATCCGCCAAGCATTGAACCAAGTGCAACCGGACACATCATGGAGCAAATTGCCATGATTGAAGAGATCATTAAAAATGGATTTGCCTACGAAGTAAACGGAAGCGTTTATTTCGATGTGAAGAAATACAAAGATGTTTTTCCATACGGTGAATTAAGTGGAAGAAACGTCGATGAATTGTTGGAGAACACAAGGGAGTTAGACGGACAAGAAGAGAAACGTTTCTTCGCCGATTTCGCTTTGTGGAAGGCCGCATCTCCGGAGCACATTATGCGTTGGACTTCTCCGTGGGGAGAAGGATTCCCAGGCTGGCATTTGGAATGCTCTGCCATGAGTACAAAATATTTAGGAGAAGAGTTCGACATTCATGGAGGTGGAATGGATTTAAAATTCCCTCACCATGAATCTGAAGTTGCTCAGAATTCCGCATGTTGCGGAAAGGCTCCGGTTCGTTATTGGATGCATGCAAACATGCTTACCGTGAACGGACAAAAAATGTCGAAGTCATTGGGGAATTCATTCCTTCCACACGAATTGTTTTCGGGTTCACACGAACTTTTGGAAAAAGGATTTTCACCCATGGTCGTTCGCTTTTTCATGCAGCAAGCGCATTACAGAAGTACATTGGACTTCAGTAATGAAGCATTGAAAGCTGCAGAAAAAGGTTTTGAACGATTGATGCAAGCTGTAGAAAAAGTAGACTCATTAAAGGCTAGCGAATCCAGCTCATACGATGTTGAAGCGTTGGAAAAGAACTGCTACGAATCCATGAGCGATGACTTCAACACTCCTATTCTTATTTCACATTTGTTCGAAGCTGTGAAGGTGATTAACTCTTGCGTTGACCAGAAGGTTCAATTGACGCAATCGGACATTGATCGTATTCAAAAGTTAGTCAAAGGATTTGTGTTCGAAGTGCTCGGACTTCAAGCAGAAGTTAGCGGCGCATCGAACGATATTTCCAACGACTTGATGCAAGTGATTATTCGTTTGCGCGCGGAAGCAAAAGGAAAGAAAGATTTTGCAACATCAGATTTAATTCGAGATGAATTAAAAGCAATAAATATTCAATTACAAGATTCGAAAGAAGGAACAACCTGGACCCATGAGAAATAATAAAAAGATTATAGCCATTGTGCTTGTTGTATTGGTTGTGGGCGGCTTTCTGTTCAAGACGTTCGAGCCGTATTTCAGAAAGGCGAAGAACGCAGAAAACATTGCGAATGAAAGCGGAGTTGTTCTAGAACCAGCCGATTTCATGACCGACAGCTGCTATGCCTTCATTCAAAAACAAGTGGCTTTTGGTCCGCGCGTTCCGGGCAATGCGAATCACGCAGCCTGCGCAAATTGGCTCATTCAAAAATTTAAAAGTTACAATTGCATCGTTAAAGAACAGGTTGGTTCCATGACAAATTGGGAAGGTGGCAATACCCCTGTTCGAAATATTATTGCTTCTGTGCACAGCGATGCCAAGAAGCGCATCGTGCTGGCTGCGCATTGGGATTGTAGACCTTACGCCGATAAAGATCCAGATGAAAGTAAGCACAAGCAACCCATAGACGGCGCCAACGACGGTGCTAGTGGTGTTGGTGTTTTACTAGAGTTGGCACGTATTTCAAAAGATTTGCCTGCCGACATAGGCGTTGATTTCATTCTCTTCGACAGTGAAGACGGAGGGAAACCTGAGTGGGCACCAGATGGAGAAAACGATGCTTTAACGTGGTGCCTCGGTTCTCAAATGTGGGCGAAACAAAAGCCACAGCGCACCATGCGTTATGCTATTTTGTTGGATATGGTTGGTGCGGAAGGAGCACGATTTAACAAAGAAGGATATTCTATGCAATCGGCGTCTGGCGCAGTAAACAGAATTTGGAGCAATGCCGCGAAGCTTGGTTACGGAGAGTATTTTCAAAACGAAGAAACAGCGGGTATTGTAGATGACCATGTCTTCATGATGCAAGCGAATATTCCCGCACTCGATATTGTAGATATGCGTCCGAATTTTATGGGTACTCAATTTGAATTCGGAAGTTCACATCACACTCACGCAGACAACATGAGCGTGATTAGCAAGCCTACTTTAAAAGCAGTTGGACACACCTTGGCTTATACCATTTGGAACTTGAACTAATTTAAAAGTCGAGGTTCAGAGACAAGTAGAAAACACGAGGCATAACCGTGTGATCGTCTACTCCCCACGCCCAATCTGCACGCATGTAATACCCGAGCACTTTCGAGCGTAACCCAAATCCGTAGCCATAAATAATGGGCTCTTTGTTGCTTCGCAGTTGAACAGTAACGGGGTTCTGAGTTACGGTAATGGTATTGAAATCGTTTGCGGCATCGTATGGACTCTTTCCTGTCCAAGCGCTTCCGATATCGAAGAATCCGATGACTTGAAAATTATCTGCGAAATCTGACTTAATAGACTTGTTGCTTAAATATCTGAAGAGTGGCAAGCGTAATTCTGAATTGCTTAATAGAAAATTATTTCCGTTTCGCGCATTGACGTAAAAGCCTCGCATGGGTCCAGCAAACGCTTGGAATGTGTATCCTTGGGTTGAAGAGACGTGAACCGAATTGTCTACTTTTTGTCCAAGCCAATTGTCTACTCCACCTAAATAATTCACCACTTTGTAATCACCGAAGGAACTGCTTCCACACAAACGAAATGCAAAAATTAAATCGCGGTGAATGGGCTGATAATGGCGGAAATCGAAGCCCACTAGATAAATGGAATTTTTCTCTTTCCACTTATCGGGTTGTCTGAAATGCTCACCCCAAGCCTTGAAGCGTGTGCCGGTTCTGTAATTCAATCCTTTGATGTATGTGTTGTCGAAAGTGTATTCCACCTTTCCGCCAATGTTCCATTCGTTCTGATTTTTATAAGAAGCGGTGTACGGGTCGCTCGACAGAACGACCATTCGGTCGTTTCTTCCGATTGCCGTTAGCTTCAGTGCGCTTGTTTCGGTAAACGGATATTTCCATTCGTGCGTGAGGTTATAAGTTTGCACACGAATGGTTGCATTGGTCTGTGTAATCTCTTGGGCTTGTCTTTGCAAAGAAGCTTTTTTATCCCATCTGTTTTTTAAATTCTCGAACGACAAACCAAAATCGCTGTTATTCAAATTTGCCGAAAGTCGAACACCAGCCGTTAGCTTGTAATCTTCCATTAGGTCTGAAATTCCAACTTTAAAAAATCCAGAGAATCCCGGAGAGATGCTCGTTGGGCCGGTGTAATTCTGATAGAACGAACTTGCGAACTGATTGTCTACAGTGGATTGAAGGTAACTTGTGGTGTAATTCACCATGTAGTTCTTCGCCTTTGGAATTTGAATTTTAGTGAGCTTGGTCAACACTTCGGCTTGTTTCAAACTTTCAAGCTGCTTCTTTTTATCACCTGGAAACGCAAAGTTCTCGGTGTCTATTCGAGTTGCATCCTTCTTTTTTGGAAACCAAATCATCTCAGCATAAGGCGCATTGGCTTTTTCCTGTTGGCTTTCATCGCCTTCAATTTCAATGGCCCTATCATTCACCAAATTCAAGTCTACCGCATACGGAACACCCAATTCATCTACAATCCAAGTCCCCTGCTTAAAATCAGACCCAATAAAAAACCCTTTGGTCAATCTAGTCGATTTTTGAAGAACCTCTGTTACGTTGAAATAACGATAATGAATGGTGGTGTCAATGCTCGAAATGGCGCTATCTCTGTACACCGAACAACGTTCATCGTAGAGCACTTTCGTTCGAATAAATTGAATCTTGCTGTCCTTAGCAAGCGCTAAATTCCGATCGGAAAACTTCGCGGTGGTTAACTGAATTAAAACATCGCTTTTGTAGTCGTCTGTCAACTTCAATTTATAAATATGGAAATTCGTATCGTCTGAGCGAATGCTGTCGTGGTAATTCAATTCCAAATTACTTCCTCTGTTTGAACTGAAATAGATGGTGCTTCCATCTGCTGAAAAAATAGGATCTACATCGTCGAAATTATCGTCGGTGAGTTTTTGTGGAACATTTGCAGTAATGGGCAAGAGGCAAATGTTCGTCTTGCCGTTAAGCGTTGCACTTAGTACAACCTTCTTCCCGTCGGGAGCATATTTCATGCTCTGAATTTTTTCAACCTGAAATAATTCTTTCGAGGATTTTTCTTTGCTCTCGAGTTGATAGGTATTCCAAAATAACTTTCCGTTTTTCTCTGTCACGTAGGACAGCACTTGACCGTTCGGATGCCAAGCCAATTGAGGCGTGCTTTCGTCTGGTATACGGTCGCTTTTGAAATCGCCGCGAGCTACTTTCGTTTTTTCCTTTGTTTCTGTATCGTAGATATAGACCGTGTATTCTCCTTTATCAAGCAAGGTGTAGGCCCACTTCAAGTGATCGTTTGAAGGAGTAACATGCAAGTACTCGTATTTAAATTTCCCCGGAAGTTCGGGCGCTAAGAACTGAAATTTCTTTCGCTTAACGTGAAGCGAATCCAGCTCCTGTTCAACCTTATCGAGGTCTCTTCCTTGTTGGATGAATCGCTGATAATCGGCAACAACCGTTTCAGTGTTTCTTCCAATTACATATTGAAATCCGCCGTCTGTTCCCCGAAACAATTGCGTCATATTTAGAATGCCTAACACCACGTTTTCTCCGTAGATGTTTCCTATGTAAGACCAAAAGCTGTGACCAACCAATTCCGCTTGCTTTCCGGTAAGTCTGTGAATATTCGGATACCGTGCACTTGCATACCAATCTTCTGCAGCCCGCTCGCTTTCACGCTGGTCTTTCAGCGCAGCATAACGAATTACACCCTCGGAATACCACGTTGGAATGGCTGTGCGGCTGTTGCCTCGAACAACACTGCGCCAATCTCCGCCGTACATCAATTGCAAATACATGATTCGCGAAAGACCCAAGGCAATTTGTTCACGCAATTCCACATCTGTGCCTTCGAAAGATC
>CALCNZ010000367.1 GCA_937897625.1 uncultured Flavobacteriales bacterium | reverse complement strand
CCACTCGGTTGCTTCGCGAATAACCTTGCGCGCATCGAGTCCGTTCGTATCGTGCGCACCGCCCAATACATGCAGCGGAATTCCAGCTTCAACAAATGTTAAAACATCTGTTTGCGCCGAGCGTTGACCCAAGCACAAGACTATTGCATTGGGTTGAAGCACGTAGTCGATTCCATTCGAATTGAACAACAACTCTCCGCCTAAAATCTTCAATCCGGTTGATCCGTTGTACACGCCAACTCCCAATTGTTGCAGCTCGGTTCGGTGCGACCATACCGTGGTCTTTCCCAATTTATTTCCCAACTTCTTGTTGCTTCGCTGAAGAATAGAAACCTTGCGAAAAGGAGTGCGCTCTTGTTTTTCTTGAAGGGCTCCGCGATGTTCCAACTGCACATCTATTCCCCAATGTGAGCTGTATTCTTCTTTGGTTTCTGTGGTCTGCGTAAGCAACGATGCCACATCCATGGCAATTCCACCGGCACCTAAAACAACCACTTCATTTCCCAATGAAGCATTCTTCTGAATGGCTTCCACATAATTCAATACAGGAAGTGAGCCGTCGTTTTCTTCCCACGCATACTCGCTAGGAACCACGCCTGTGGCCCAAACCAGCTCTTCGAAATTTCCATCCTGAAAATTTTTCAATTCGAAGGAAGTATTCAAATGAATCTTCACTCCGAAATGTTTCAACTGTTCTGAATAGTAGCGAATGGTCTCAAAGAACTCTTCTTTACCAGGCACTTGCGCTGCCAAGCGTAGCTGTCCGCCCAACGATTCTTGCTGTTCGAACACTTCTACTTCATTGCCGCGTTGCGCCAATACCAAGGCGGCTGTGAGTCCAGCAACACCTGCTCCAACCACTGCAATTTTCTTTTTGTATGTTGAAGGAAGAAGCTGCATCGTCAGTTCTCTCGCCGCAAACGGATTCACCAAACACGAAGCAATTTCTCCAGAAAAGATTTGATCGAGGCAAGCCTGGTTGCAGCCCACGCACGTGTTAATGAGGTTCGATTGATTGTTCTTGGCCTTCAACACAAAATGCGGATCGGCCAAAAGCGGACGCGCCATGCTTACAGCGTCGGCCTTTCCCGCAGAAATAATTTCTTCCGCCAATTCAGGTGTGTTAATTCTATTCGTTGCTGAAACCGGAATGGAAACGTGTTGCTTCAACAATTCCGCGGCCCACACAAACGATCCTCGAGGCACGCGCATGCTAATCGTTGGAATGCGCGCTTCGTGCCAACCAATGCCTGTGTTCAACAAGTGAACACCTGCGGTTTCCAGCGCCTTCGCGAATTGAATAACTTCCTCTTTCGAACTTCCTTCTTCCACCAAATCAACCACTGAAATGCGATAGATAAGCATGAACTTTTCGGAAACCACTTCACGAATAGCCGCAATAATTTCCAATGGAAGACGCATTCTATTTTCGAATGTTCCTCCGTATTCGTCTTCGCGTTTGTTTGTGCGCGGCGCAATAAACTGATGAAGGAAATAGCCTTCGCTGCCCATAATTTCAATTCCATCGTACCCCGCCTCTTCCGCTCTGCGCGCGCAATTCACGAAGTCTTGAATTGTATTCTGAATTTCTTCCACGCTCAAAGCACGCGGAGTATAAATATTAATCGGCGCTTGAATGGCCGAAGCGCTCACGCATTTATCGTGCACCCCGTATCTTCCCGCATGAAGAATTTGCATGGCAATCTTCCCTCCTGCTTCGTGTACGGCGTTCGTAATC
>CALCNZ010000366.1 GCA_937897625.1 uncultured Flavobacteriales bacterium | reverse complement strand
TGGCAAAGAACGAAGGTCGCAGCCGCAGAACTTCAGAAGAATACAAAGCCCGCTTGGCACAATACGGAATTGAATAATGGCAGCCATGACTACCCAAGAACTTCACGATTTCGTTTTATCGAATTCAGAAAATATTTCTTCAAGCATTGTTACGAGCTACGTAGATCGTGACTTCCCATGCTTCGAAGTAAAAAAAGAAAACATTCTTGAAGTGATGAAACACTTCAAAGAGTCGACCGAACTTTCATTCGGTTTTCTTACGACGTGCTGCGCAATGCACTTTCCAGAGCAAGGCGATAAAGAATTTGGAATGGTTTACCACTTGCACAACATGCAAGCAAACACGCGTATTCGTGTGAAGACCTTCTTCCCGAAATCTGATTTGAAAATTTCTTCGCTTGTTTCCCTTTGGCCTTCGGCTAACTGGATGGAGCGTCAAGAATTCGATTTCTTCGGTGTGCAATTTCAAGGACATCCAGACCTTCGTAGAATCCTGAACATGGATGAAATGAACTACTTCCCAATGCGCAAAGAATATCCATTGGAAGATGCTGGACGCGACGATAAACAAGATAAATACTTTGGGCGATAAACCTATGAGCACCACTCCAATCATAAACCCAAACGATCCGGAAAAGGATTATTCAACCCTTAACCTGGGTCCTACACACCCTGCAACACACGGTATTTTTCAAAACGTCCTCACCATGGACGGAGAAATTATTGTGAAGGCTGTGCCTACCGTTGGATACATTCACAGAGCTTTTGAGAAATTGGCGGAACACCGTCCGTATGCTCAAATCACTCCAATCACCGACCGTCTGAACTATTGCTCTTCCCCAATTAACAACATGGGATGGCACATGACGGTTGAGAAATTAATCAACTGCGAAGTTCCAAAGCGCGCGCAATACTTGCGTGTCATCATCATGGAGCTTTCGCGTATTGCCGATCACATTGTATGCGACACCGTTATTGCGGTTGACTCGGGTGCAATGACCGGATTCCTTTACCTCTTCCAGTGGAGAGAAAAGATTTATGAGATTTTCGAAGAAGTGTGCGGTGCGCGTTTAACCACGAACATTGGTCGCATTGGTGGAATGGACAAGGACTTCAACGAAAAGGCTTGGAATAAATTAACGGCCTTCTTGAAAGAGTTTCCGAAAGCATTGAAAGAGTTCGATGCCCTTGTAACACGTAACAGAATCTTCGTAGACAGAACGGTGAACTGCGGACCTATCACTGCTGAAAAAGCATTGGCATACGGTTTCACAGGTGCGAACCTTCGTGCGGCTGGTGTTGACTATGACGTTCGTGTTGCAGCACCTTACAGCTCTTACGAAGACTTCGAATTCTCTGTTCCTGTTGGAACAAGCGGAGACACCTACGATCGCTACGCCGTGCGTATGGCTGAGATGTGGGAAAGCTTAAGCATTATTCAACAAGCGATAGATAAACTTCCTTCAGGACCTGTGCATGCAGATGTTCCTGAATTCTTCTTACCCGCGAAAGAGTTGGTATACAGCAGCATGGAAGCGTTAATCTATCACTTCAAAATTGTGATGGGTGAAACAGATATTCCAGCTGGAGAAATATACAGCAGTGTGGAAGGTGGAAATGGTGAATTGGGATTTTACTTAATTAGTGACGGCGGAAGATCACCTTACAGGTTGCATTTTAGACGTCCTTGTTTTGTGTATTACCAAGCATATCCTGAAATTGTGCAAGGTGCAATGTTGAGTGATGCCATTGTAACTTTAAGCTCTTTGAACCTCATTGCAGGTGAAATGGATGCTTAAGTTGTAAAAAATGATATGTTATTATTAAACCGTATTTGAATTTTATTTTTTCATGATACAATTTTCTGAAACGCAATTACAAGAGATAGATCGCATAAAGTCGAGATATCCTGAGGGGAAACATAAAAGTGCATTGATTCCAGTTTTACACTTGGCTCAAGAAACTTTTGGTGGATGGTTAAGTGCGGAAACAATGGACTATGTGGCATCTGTACTTTCTTTGGAACCCATTGAAGTGTATGAAGTTGCTACGTTTTACAGCATGTATAACCTACAACCTGTAGGTAAATTTGTATTTGAAGTTTGCCAAACTGGTCCTTGTATGTTAAGAGGAAGTGATGATATTATCGATTATATCAAACAAAAACTTAACATCAAAGTAGGGGAAACAACCGCTGATGGAAATTTTACCCTTAAAACGGTAGAATGT
>CALCNZ010000365.1 GCA_937897625.1 uncultured Flavobacteriales bacterium | reverse complement strand
AGTTCAGACGTGTGCTCTTCCGATCTAAAAACATTTAGTTTTAGCTACGATGAAAAATGGCTGTTAACGGAAAAGCAATTTTTATTTGATCCGGATATCACTTGGAATAAAGGACAGCAATTCCCTCAAGGAAAATTCATTTTTGGAGTTTTCAATGATTCAATGCCATATACATGGGGACGCACATTAATGAAAAGACGAGAGGCTCAAATTGCGAAGGAAGAAAAAAGAGTTGCAAGAAATCTTCACGATCTTGATTTTTTATTGGGCGTGAATGACGAAAGTAGAATGGGAGGCTTGCGGTTTAAATTGAAAGAGAACGAACCCTTTTTAAACAATGATAGGGCTAGGCCAACCCCTCCATGGTCATCAGTAAGAGAATTACAGCACGGTATTTCATTAATCGAATCAGATAAAGATAATAAGGAGGTAAGAAAATGGTTGGGTATCCTTCTGGCTCCGGGTTCTTCGCTCGGTGGCGCAAGACCTAAGGCAAATATCATCGATGAAAAGGGAAATTTATGGATAGCCAAATTTCCATCGAAGGAAGATACCATTGATAAGGCCGCATGGGAATTTCTGGCCTATAGGTTGGCGACCAAGGCGGGTATTGAAATGGCTGAGTGTAAAATTGAAAAAATTGCGGGTAAGTATTTTACGTTTTTCACAAAACGATTTGATCGTATAAAAGATAAGCGGATTCATTTTGCATCTGCCATGACTATGACAGGCAATAATGAAGAAACGACCAAAGAGAATCCTCCGAGCTATTTAGATATTGCGGAGTTTATTCAGTTTAACGAGTCAAACAACAAAAAGGAATTGCACCAGTTGTGGAAACGAATGGTTTTTAATATCGCAATATCTAATACTGATGATCATTTGAGAAACCATGGTTTCCTTTTAAACAAAACCGGTTGGCAATTATCTCCTGCGTTTGATATTAACCCCTCAATTGATAAAGATGGATTGTCGTTAAATATAGATTCACATAATAATGCATTGGATTTCGATTTAGCTATGAGTGTTGGCGAGTACTTCCAACTAAAGGAAAACGAGATGAATGCTATCCTTTCAGAGATTAGGGCGGTGGTGAAAAATTGGAAAGCTGAGGCCTCAAAAATTGGGATTTCAAAATCTGAAATGACACTTATGAGCTCTGCATTTAAGTTTTAAAACAAATTTTCATTACACTTAAGTAAGAAATATATAGCCTTTTTTTTGCCGTTAGCAGCATTTATTTTTTTCTCCCTTAAACTTACCGAATCAAAGTGATATACCCTGATTTCCTTTTCTCAATTCGACCTTCCGAAGAAGAAAGAGTGATCGCTCGTAATGTCCAAATGTTAGAGTCATTCTGCTCCGCATAGGTGGACTTCTCCTTCGCAACACCTTTTCAATTTTGTTCTTAACCTGTGGGAAATATTTCCGAAGTACTTTCACGCCATGAATTTCATACTCTCACTCAAAGAGAAGAACGAAACGTTATTCTACTTTGGAACGCTCTGCCTATTCGCATCACTCGTCTTTCTGGCCTTAACGAAATTTTCAAGCACACAGGTTTATAACGTGAGCGCGTGGTTCAAGCCTTTCAAATTTGCTTTTTCTACTTTTCTTTTTGCATGGGCCATGATTTGGTATTGCGCATATTTGCCCGACTTCAACATATCACGCTTCAATTGGGCCATTATTTTGTTGCTCGGATTTGAAATCATCTACATCGCTATTCAAGCAGGAAAAGGACAGCTTTCGCACTACAATTCAACGACACCCTTTTACAGTTTTCTTTATTCCTGTATGGCATTGGCGGCAACGCTTGTGACGATCTACGTGGCTTACGTGGGGTATTTATTTTTCGTGAACGACTTTCCTGAATTGCCGAATTATTATTTGTGGGCGATTCGATTAGGCATATTCATTTTCGTGATCTTCTCTTTCGAAGGATTCGTCATGGGCTCGCGCTTAACTCATACCATCGGCGGTCCAGACGGAGAAGCAGGAATTCCATTGTTGAATTGGAGCACGAAATACGGAGATCCGAGAATTGCACACTTCATTGGAATGCACGCCTTGCAAGTGATTCCTGTTGTTTCTTATTATTTATTGAAAAACACCAAAGCAACAATTGTTCTTGGAATTCTGTATTTCGCTTTGGCGGTGTTTACGTTGGTGCAGGCATTGCAGGGGCGTTCGCTGTTTGGGAAATGACAGCTTCGCTGATGACACAACACGTTGTGATGACCTTCTCCGAAGGATGACAGCTTCGCTGATGACACCTTGAACGGTGATAGAAAAATTCTTAAGAAACATTTCTATTCAGAACGCTAATCAATAATTTTCGGACAGTCTCCATTTCTTCGGCTTTGCTTGAAGCAACAAACAGAGTAAGACTTGCCAGTGCTTCATTGCTAATAATGGTTTTTCCGCTTGAATTATATAGCAAGCTATTTCTTTCCAGAAACAATAGAAAGCATGCCGCAGCAATGCGCTCTGCTCAGAATTCGAATGCCATCGTGTAGCACTTGTATTTCCTTGTTCTTTTGCTCTAATCTTTTTTCATTTATGGCAACACCTTCGATGAGATAATCTTTTAGTCGTTGCGATGCCCATTGACGGAATTGGGTTCCTCGTTTTGAGTTCACGCGGTATCCAACAGAAAGGATTGCATCAAGGTTGAAATATTCCACGACATAGGTTTTGCCGTCGGAAGCAGTTGTTGCATTTTTTGCAACAACTGAATCTCGGTTCAATTCACTTGTTGTAAAAATGTTTTTTAAATGTCGGGAAATAACCGATTTGTCTTTTTCAAATAGACTAGAAATTTGATTTAAGTTCAACCAAAAAGTTTCACCTTCGAAATGAACTTCTAGCTGAGTTAATCCGTCTGCTGATGCATAAATTTCTATTTTATTCTCCATAGTATTGATTCCTTTAAATTGATTTTCTAATTGTGCGAATAGCTTGAACAAGCCTTTCAAAAATACAATTCTGAAACGTCAAATGCGAATTAAGATTTCAACACAATTGCCATTGGTATTCAATGGTTTAATCAGTAGTCGAGTGTGTGCCAGAAATCTTAATTGAACATTAATCATTTTGAAAAAATGTGACCGAACTTTTACTTTCAATAGTTGTTCAGTTAGAAAGATTGAACAACTGTGCAAGCGATAAATGTAGTCTGGTTGAAACGCGATTTGAGGTTTGTGGATCACGAGCCTCTTTTTCATGCGCAAGGTGCTGAATTGCCTTTTGTTCTTTTATACATCTTCGAACCTTCGGTAATGAATCACCACGATTCAGATGTGCGTCATTGGCGATTCGTGTATGAGTCGCTTCAAGATTTGAATGAACGACTGAAGCCTTTCAACAAGCATATTGAAATCTT
>CALCNZ010000364.1 GCA_937897625.1 uncultured Flavobacteriales bacterium | reverse complement strand
CCTCCCGATAGCTATCGGGAAACGCAGTTCCTACGCAATTCTTAAAACAATTATTCGTTCCCCAATTAAATCTAAATCTTATGGAAACCAAATGGACATGCGCGGTTGCGCTTGCTTGTTCGATCATGGGAAATGTTTTCGGACAAGAGAGTAAATTGAAAATTGAAATGGTTCAGGTAACAGAGAACATATTCAACAGCGGTGAAAATTGGGGACATGCCTTCAAGTACGAACCGTTTGAAACACAAGTGGAATTGTTCGACTTCGCCATTTCAAAATATGAAGTCACCCAAGAACTGTATGAAGCCGTGATGAAGAAAAATCCGAGCAAACATAAATGTGCATTATGTCCAGTTGAGAATGTCACCTACTACGACGCTTTAGAATTTATTACTGAATTGAATAAGCTAACCGGACATAACTATCGATTGCCCACAATGTCGGAATGGGAGTATGCGGCGAAAGGCGCAAACTTCAGTAAACACTATCCATTTCCAGGAGGATATTGTTTAGACAGTGTTGCATGGAATGCTTCGAATTCAAACGGAGTTACACACGAAGTTGGACAGCTGTTTCCGAATGAATTGGGTTTGTATGATATGGCGGGAAATGTGGGCGAATACACGATGGACAGAGATAGCAGATTCCAAATGGTGTTTCATGAAAATTATAGCGTTTATTATTTTCCTTATGGAATGAATCAAATTGTGAAAGGGAATTCATATTCAGATCGCAATCCGGATATGGACAAACTTTATATCCGCGACGAAACTATTTTCACTAAGAATTCGAATTTCAATTACGTTGAAGTGGAATACTTGAAAAACAATAAGCGTCTTCCAGATGTTGGCTTCCGCTTGGCAGAGTCATTGTTGTTGGGGGCAGAGCAGAAGTCGTATTGCGAAAACCGAAGGCGAATGTTGCAGAGCAACGATTGTGGCATAGCCACGAATGTCTGCGACGAATCTTTATGAGGAATCTCTGCGAGGAATGCTTCGCGAATGTCTGCGACGAGAGGTTAAGAAAAGGTAAGAAAAGGTAAGAGAGGGGAAGAAAAGGTAAGGGGGTAACAAAAGGTAAGACAGATTCTTATACCGCTTGTTTTTTGCTTTTGCTCGATGGCTTTCCTGCTTTGTTGCTTTTAACTTTTCGCTTGGCTTTATCG
>CALCNZ010000363.1 GCA_937897625.1 uncultured Flavobacteriales bacterium | reverse complement strand
AAGGTCTTCTTTTTGAATCAGGATTTCCAGAAAAACGAGGCTTAAACCCGCCACCGCCGCTCTTCGGTCTGTTTCCTCCGCCACCGCCATTGCCGCTACCAGAGCCACTTCCGCGATGAGTCTTTCCACCACCAGATCTTGAAAATGGTTTCTTGCCTTGTGGTTTTTGTGCAACTCCTGGAGCAGGTTTATTCTCTGCCGGGTAAGGATGCTCAGTCACAACAGGAATTTCCAATCCAATCAACTTTTGAATGTCGCGCAAATATTCGCGCTCTTCAATGTCGCAGAATGAAATGGCTTGTCCAGATGCACCCGCGCGACCTGTTCTTCCAATACGGTGAACATACGTTTCAGGAATATTCGGAATTTCGAAGTTCACAACGAATGCCAATTCATCAATGTCAATACCGCGTGCAGCAATGTCTGTAGCGACAAGCACGCGAGTGCTTCCGCCTTTGAAATTGCCTAAGGCACGTTGACGGTGATTCTGAGATTTGTTACCGTGAATGGCTTCAGCCTTAATGTTTAACTTTTGTAAAAGCTTAACCACTTTGTCTGCGCCGTGCTTGGTACGTGTGAAAACCAAAGCAGATTTTATTGATTTATCTTGAAGGACGTGCACCAACAAATCGTTCTTCTTCGCCTGATCTACGAAGTAAATGCCTTGAGATATTTTTTCAGCTGTTGAAGAAACAGGAGTCACTTCAACTTTTTTCGGAGTCGTTAAGATTGAATTGGCCAATTCAAGAATGGTCTTCGGCATGGTGGCCGAGAAGAACAAAGATTGTCTTCTTTCAGGAATTAATTTAATAATGCGCTTAACATCGTTTACGAATCCCATGTCCAACATGCGATCCGCTTCATCCAACACAAACATTTGAATGTGTCCGAGATTCACATGGCGCTGTTGCACCAAGTCTAGCAATCTTCCTGGAGTGCAAATAAGAATGTCAACTCCAGCTTTCAATGCGTTCACTTGCGAGAACTGATTCACGCCACCGAAAATTACGGTATGACGAAGATTCAAGTTTCTGCCGTAGCTCGCGAAGCTTTCACCAATTTGAATAGCCAACTCACGCGTTGGCGTAACAATCAATGAACGAATAGCGCGCTTGCTTCCGGTGTGTCCGGTATTCTGAGTAAGTAATTGTAAAATTGGAATGGCGAAGGCCGCTGTTTTTCCTGTTCCTGTTTGGGCACAACCCAACAAATCGTTTCCTTCCAATAAAATTGGAATGGCTTGTTCTTGAATAGGAGTGGGGGTGGTGTAACCTTCTTTTT
>CALCNZ010000362.1 GCA_937897625.1 uncultured Flavobacteriales bacterium | reverse complement strand
AGAACCTGTGAAAGAGTTCTGCATGATAAATCTCTTCTATTCCAATACCGTTGTCTTCCACTTGAATAATTAAATTCCGCTCGACAATTCTACTTGTTATCTTTATTAATGGCTCTGAAATATTGTACTTAAGTGAATTATCTATGAGATTGGTAAGAATGAGTTCAAAAGATTTTTTATCGAAATATATTTCAGCGCTTCCTGCATTCCAAGCTACTTGAACCGTTCCATTGTAATATTTAAATTGAAGGTTCATTCGCTCTACAACTTCGGTCACGAAGTCTCTCGGAGCGAAAACTTCCTTGTTGAGGTATGCACCTGCGTTGGCCATGCGCGATACTTCGAGCACCCGATCCAATTCGTCACGCAGTCGGTCTCCTTCGTTTCGAATAATTGAAATGTACTGATCTCGGCGAAAGGGTTTGGTATGGATATTCTCTTCCACTAAGACTTCTGCAGCCATGAGAATGGTAGACAGCGGCGTTTTTATTTCATGGGTAACATTGTTTACGAAGTCTTGCTGCATTAAGGTCATTCGCCTTTCATTGTAGAATGTATTCAAGATAGCAAAGACCACTGTCGTGTAAATGACTAATTGAATAATGAAGAAAAACCAAAAAGCACTTGATTGAACGACTTTTGAAATAGCGTCTACGTATTCCAAATTTGGAAAAACATACGTCATGACAAACCATGCCCCAGAACACAAATAGGCTAAAAACAGAAAGACAAAAGCCAAAGAAAGCAAGCCAATTACTTTGGCTTTATGAAATGTGTACATGGATTTATCCATACTTCTTTGGGTATAATTGCCCTAGGCTTGGTTTAGGTTCGAAAGAGATTTCGTTACTTTCGTACCAAATTTACTACAATAATGAAAGCATACGTTTTTCCTGGACAAGGATCTCAATTTCCCGGCATGGGCAAAGACCTTTATGAGAGTTCAGCAGCAGCCAAAGAGTTGATGGACTCTGCGAATGATATTTTAGGATTCCGTTTAACGGATGTCATGTTTAACGGCACCGAAGAAGAATTGAAGCAAACCAATATTACCCAACCTGCTATTTTCTTGCACAGTGTTGCTATGGCTAAAGCCATGGGCGATTCTTTTCAACCTTCGATGGTGGCAGGACATAGTTTAGGAGAGTTCAGCGCTTTAGTTGCCAACGGGACCCTTGAATTTGCAGACGCTCTTAAGTTGGTTTACGCACGTGCCATGGCCATGCAGAAAGCTTGCGAAGCGAATCCTTCAACCATGGCGGCTATTTTAAATCTCGAAGATGAGGTGGTTGAAAAAGTTTGCGCAGAAACCGAGGGTGTTGTTGTTGCGGCGAATTACAATTGCCCAGGGCAATTGGTTATCTCTGGAGAGAACGAAGCCATTGACAAAGCATGTGAAGCTTTGTTGGCTGCAGGTGCAAAGCGTGCGTTGAAACTTCCGGTTGGTGGCGCTTTCCACAGTCCGTTAATGGAGCCCGCTCGTTTAGAATTGGAAGCCGCTATTGCTGCTACACCATTTCATACGCCTTCATGTCCGGTGTACCAAAACGTAACGGCTTCAGCCGTTTCAGATCCGGAAGAGATTAAAAAGAATTTGATTGTTCAGTTAACTGCGCCGGTGCGTTGGACGCAAACCATGAATGCCATGATTGCAGACGGATGCAGCGAAGTGATTGAAGTAGGTCCGGGCAAAGTGTTGCAAGGACTGTTCAGAAAAGTAAGTCGCGACTTACCCTTGAGCAGTGGCGCAATTTCAGAATAGACGAAATTAGTTCTTCCAACCAAAATGTTCTTCGGCCATTTGTAGAATATCTCCACCAATAGCCAAACATGCGGTTGCCGCAGGAGAAGGGGCATTCAGCACATGAATGCTCCTTTTTGTATACTCAATTCTGAAGTCGTCGCGGGTATCTCCGTCTTCACGAAGCAACAATGCACGCACTCCTGCCCTTCCTGGCTCAATGTCTTCCATGGTTAATGATGGAAGCAAACGTTGAAGGGTTTTCAAGAATAATTTTTTACTGAATGCTCTGCGGTATTCGTCGATTCCGAATTTCATATTGGAAAAGAAAAGCTTCCAAGTGCCTTTGTAGGTAAGTGCATCCCATGTATCACGAAGACTGAAGTCAGTCTTTCCATATCCTTCACGTTTGAAGGTGAACACCGCATTGGGTCCGCATTCAACTGATCCGTCTACCATACGTGTGAAGTGAACACCTAAGAATGGGAAGTCTGGATTCGGAACTGGATAGATCAAGTTCTTCACTTTGTGTTTTGCCTGTTCAGTCAATTCGTAATAGTCACCGCGGAATCCAACCACTTGTTCCTTCAAGTCAACACCATCCTTCCTTGCCAAGCGATCGGCTTGAAGCCCACCGCAGACAATTAAATGGGAGCATTCGTATTTCGATTTATTGGTGATAACAATTGTGATGTTTTCTTGATGCTCAAATTTAACCACCTCTTCGGAAGTGTGAACTTCAGAATACTCGTTTGCTTTTAGCGATAATTCGGCAAGTTTGTTTGTTGTTCCTCGGAAGTCAATGATGCCTGTGCACCCGACGAAAAGGCCATCTATGCCTGTGCAGTGTGGCTCAATTTGTCGAATTTCTTCAGGGGTAACGCGTCGCATGTCTTCAATGCCGTTCTCTACGCCATGCTGTTCAATTTTATTTAGAAATGGAAGTTCAGACTCATCAACCGCAACAATGAGCTTTCCGCAAACATCGTGTTGAATGTTGTGCTCCTTCGCGAAAGCAACAAGCTCTCTTCTTCCGTTCACACAGTTGATTGCTTTCTTCGAACCAGGTTTGTAATATATTCCGGAATGAATTACGCCACTGTTATTTCCAGTTTGGTGATTGGCCAGCTCGCTTTCCTTTTCCAGCAACAAGATTTTCTTATTTGGATAAGCTAACTGTATTTTATACAGGGTGGCTGCACCAACAATTCCTCCTCCCACAATAATTACATCGAATGAATTCTTCACGGCTCTTTAATTTGATTGCAAAAATAAACCTCGGAGAGTCTCCGAGGTTTAATATTTCTTAATGAAAATCATTAATTATTTTTCACCTGCTTTTTTGCAGCAGTCTTTTTTCTCTCCTTCCTTACATCCTTCTTTGTGCTCTCCGCCTTTGCATCCCTCTTTGTGATCTCCGTCTTTGTGCTCACATTTTTCAGCACCTTCCTTTGAGCAACACTCTTTCCCTTTCTTTTTTCCTTTCTTAGCGTCAGCAGCTGCGCCTTTGCTGCAACATTCCGATTTACCTTCTGTGTGAGCACCAGTGCACTCTTTCTTCTCTGCACCTTGTGTTGCACCTGCTTTGCAACATTCTTTCGATTTCGTGCACTCTGTTTTCTTTTCAGAAGTGGTAGAAGTATTTTCAACTTGTGCAGACGCTACTCCAACGAAGAAGAACGATACTGCTACGAATGCGATTAGTTTTTTCATTTTGATTGTAATTTGAATCAAATATAGTGAAGGCGTGAAATAACGCAAGAGAAAATAATAAAAGTCTTATTTTCGTTGCAGGAAACATGATAAAACTTCACCCGAAACAATCGAACACTTGGACCTCGTCTATTCTCATAGGCGTTTTGGGCTACGCCTTCGTGATGCTATTCGGTTATTTCATTAGCTCTACTCCAGACAAACTCATTGTGAAACCCATTGTTCCCGTTGTTACAGAGATGGAAGTTGAATTGGAGGAAGCTCCTGCGGAACAAAGCGGTGGCGACGATGCAGGGAATTCTATGATGAGTGAAGCCGTGCGAAATTTAATTGCCTCTACCGAATCGGCTCAAGTGAACGAGGAGGTGAATTATACCGGGAATGAAAACAGAACGGGCAATGCAGGTGCACAAGGCGCACAAAGTGCCGCAGAATATGAAAAGCAAATGCGCGATCAGCTGATGACCAATCACACCGATCATTCAGCGGGCGTTGCAACCAGTCCCGACCGATCCACTTCCAACAACAATACAAACACAACAGAGCGCGGAGGAAACACCAGTTTTTCCGGACCTGTAACGGCATCGTTTACGTTAACGGGTAGAAGCATTAAGCAGGCCCCGAAGCCGACGTACAAATGCAAAGGCGCAGGAACGGTTGTGATAAACATAACCGTTGATGAATGGGGAAAAGTAACACAGGCAAAAATAGATGAGGCTCGATCTTCGAAAGACGCTTGTCTATCTTCTGAATCTGTGGCTTACGCGCAACGTTGGTTGTTCAGCGGGTCTTCCAGCAAGGCGCAATCGGGAACCATCTCGTTTACCTTCAGCGCGCAGTAGCCACGTAGTCTTTCAAGTATTCGAAATGAGGAGTTAGTTCACCTTGCGTGGTGGTCTCAGTTCCTTTCCATAAAATTCCATCTGCATCGTTATTCAACAAAGCAGGTATAATACTTTTCATGATTTCGTTTCCGAAATCTTCACTCGCATCTTTTGGAAGTTCGCACGGAAGGTTGTCGATGGACATAACTGCCACGGCGTTTTCATTTCGATAATCCACTTCATTTCCAGAAGTTGGGTCATATCCGAAAACAGAATCGCTCACCTTGCTTGCTTTGATTGTGCAAGCAATGGGACCGTTCAAATCGCACGAAATGTCTGCAACTACTTTGCAGCGTGTGTGCTGTTGGAAGAAGGCTTGGTCGAGAAGTATCGGATTCTTCGAATTCCACAAATGACAAGCGAAGTAGATATCGGCATGTTGTAC
>CALCNZ010000361.1 GCA_937897625.1 uncultured Flavobacteriales bacterium | reverse complement strand
CCGAAGGTTTTCCAACAACGCAGTTCCAACAATCACCTTCGGTGATCAATCTTTCCGATCATTCTTCGAATCAATCGCTTTGCGATCTATCGTTTCGATTTACCCGAAGGATTTCCAATTACGATCCCTATAGCTATCGGGAGGAATTACGTAGTAGGAATAAAATCTTCGATTTTCCAATAACGTAGTTCAAACAACGTAGTTCAAACAACGAAGTTGATTCGTACTTTCGCGACATAAAATTCTATTATGGCGCTTATTGAAGAGATGAACAAAAGTGGAAACTGGCTATTTCGTTGGCGCAGCTTTCTTCCGCTGGTATTGTATGTATTGGCCGCTTCGGTTATTTGGTTTGAAATGGATACCGACAATCCACTGTTCGATAAAACATGGGCTTGGACGTGCCTAGGCATATCATTTTTCGGACAATTGATTCGTGTGTTAACAATAGGATACACGCCGAAAGGAACCTCTGGAAGAAACACAAAAGAAGGTCAAGTTGCTGACGAATTAAACCACACCGGAATCTACAGCGTTGTTCGTCACCCGCTCTACTTAGGTAACTTCTTCATGTGGCTCGGTATTATCATGTACGTTGGAAACTGGTGGTTCACCCTTACTTCTTGCCTGCTGTTCTGGTTGTACTACGAACGCATTATGTTCGCAGAGGAGTTCTTCCTTCGAAATAAATTCGGAGATGTCTACATCAAATGGACCGAAAGAACGCCGCCTTTCTTCCCGCGCTTCTCTTCTTGGAAATCTGCGCCGGTAGAATTTTCTCTTCGCAATGTGTTGAAGCGCGAATACAACGGTTTCTTCGCGGTGTTCATTTCATTCGCTTTGCTAGACGCCATGAAAAACTACGTGCACTTCGGGTATTTCGGTTGGGAGGAAATACTTACTCCGTTCTGGCAAACGGCTTTAATCGTTGGTTTCATTATTTTCATTGTGCTCCGCAGCCTGAAGAAATACACCAAAATTCTTAACGTAAAAGGAAGAGAATACAACGTATGATTCGTCGCTTTGAAAGAAAAACCAAACCGGTCATTTCAAATTCAGATTATTTGAAACGTCAACTTTATTATTTCTTTTTAAGCATTTTTCTCATTGCGTTTTCATTGTTCATTGGTGTCATCGGTTATCACTACACCGGGCCCATGGGATGGCTCGATGCGTTTTACAACAGCTCCATGATTCTTACCGGCATGGGTCCTGTAACCGTTATTACCAACGACGCTGGTAAATGGTTCGCCTCGTTCTACGCCCTCTACAGCGGCGTTGCATTTCTAACCACCGCTGGCGTTATGCTCTCTCCGCTTGTTCACCGCATTCTACACATTCTTCACGCCGAAGACGAAGCATGAAAACACTTTACATCATTCGTCACGCCGAAGCAGAAGATCTATTCGGTCAACCCGATAGCTTCAGACCGCTAACAGAACGCGGGAACCTTCAAGCCTTGGCCTTAGGAAATCACCTCGGGCAACTTCCAACGAACTGGATGGTCAGTCCTGCCGTGCGCACCTACTCAACCGCGCATACGCTCGGAACCACGCAAAGTCACAAGCCTGTTCTTCACCTCGAAAAAAATATTTACAACGCCGAACTTTCAGACTTGTTGGAAGTGATTGAACTGCTTCCATCAGAATGGAACGATGTGGTTTTGATCGGACACAATCCGGGCGTTTCCAACCTGTCTCAATTTCTAACCGGCATGCAACATCCGTTTAAAAAAGGAGCGGTTGTAAAAATTCAACTCGACCTAACCCATTGGTCTGAAGTGGCTCAGGGATGCGGCAAAGAAGACTTTTATTGGTTTCCATAAAGTAAAGTTGCATCTGACTTAACAAATGGCTTAACTTTGTCTCCCGTTATGCAAAAAAAGCAAGCGGTTTCCTCAAAACGTTCCAAATATATCTTCGTTACCGGCGGAGTAACCAGCTCACTGGGTAAAGGAATTATCTCAGCATCTTTAGCCAAACTTCTTCAAGCAAGAGGCTATTCTGTGACCATTCAAAAGTTGGATCCATACATCAACATCGATCCAGGAACCTTGAACCCTTACGAACACGGAGAGTGTTTCGTGACGGAAGACGGCGCAGAGACCGATCTTGATTTGGGGCACTACGAGCGCTTCCTAGACATTCCAACTTCACAAGCGAACAACATTACAACCGGTCGCATTTACCAAAGCGTTATCGACAAAGAGCGTCGTGGCGAATACTTGGGAAAGACCGTTCAAATTATTCCACACATCACCGACGAGATTAAGCGTTGCATTCAGCTTTTAGGAAATGCACATGATTACGATGTGGTAATTACTGAAATTGGTGGAACCGTTGGCGACATTGAATCGCTTCCGTACGTAGAGTCTGTTCGTCAATTGATGTGGGAATACGAAGACGATTGCATTAACATTCACTTGACACTGGTTCCTTATTTAGCGGCTGCTGGTGAATTGAAAACGAAGCCAACGCAGCACAGTGTGAAAATGCTTTTGGAAAATGGGGTTCAACCCGACATTCTCGTTTGTCGCACCGAACACGAACTCTCTCCTATCCTTCGAAATAAAATTGCGAAGTTCTGTAACGTCTCTCAAGATGCCGTTATTCAGAGCATCGATGCAGATACCATCTACGATGTGCCGTTGCTTATGCAACAAGAGAAACTCGATGAAGTGGCTCTTCGTAAATTGGGATTGGCTCCGAAGAAGAAACCAGACCTTAAGAAATGGAGCAGTTTCTTGGAAAAATTAAAGCATCCGAAAAAACGCGTTCGCGTTGGTTTAGTTGGAAAATATGTTGAATTGAAAGATGCGTACAAGAGTATTGCTGAAGCGTTCATTCATGCTGGAACTTCACTCGAATGCGCGGTTGACATTGAATGGATTCATTCGGAAGGATTAAATGCGAAAAATGTAAAAGCCAAATTAACCGGATTAGACGGAGTGCTTGTGGCACCTGGCTTCGGTTCAAGAGGTATTGATGGAAAGATTGAAGCCATTAAATTCGTTCGTGAAAACAACATTCCGTTTTTCGGAATTTGTCTGGGAATGCAAATCGCTACGATTGAATTCGCACGCAATGTTCTTGGTTTGAAAGATGCTCACAGCACAGAGATGAAGGCGTATACCAAGCATCCTGTTATCTGCTTAATGGAAGAACAGAAGAGCATTGTAAACAAAGGCGGAACCATGCGATTGGGCTCTTACCCTTGTACCTTGAAGAAAGGATCGAAAGCACAAAAAGCTTACGGAAAAATAAATATCGAAGAACGTCACCGTCATCGTTTTGAATTCAACAACGATTACATGGAGAAATTCGAAAAGGCCGGATTCAAAGCAGTTGGAACAAATCCGAAAAGCGGTCTGGTTGAAATTATTGAATTGGAAAACCATCCGTACTTCGTGGCTTCACAATTCCATCCGGAATACAAGAGTACTGTCATGACTCCACATCCACTCTTCATCTCATTTGTGAAGGCGTGTGTGAAGTCCTAAGACTAGTGAATAAATGTAAGTTGTAAGGTCTCTGTTTTTTTTCCATCCGGATTCGAGCAATAGACATAATACATGCCTGTTGCAGGACGCTGACCGTCTACGGTTTTTCCGTTC
Organism: uncultured Flavobacteriales bacterium; assembly: GCA_937897625.1. Classification (GTDB taxonomy): domain Bacteria; phylum Bacteroidota; class Bacteroidia; order Flavobacteriales_D; family Sanyastnellaceae; genus CAIZGX01. The sequence continues at coordinate 7,754 of CALCNZ010000361.1, read as the reverse complement.
CAGAAAACTCGTCCACCTTCGCTTTGCCCTTGAAAGACAACGTTTCCAGCGGCATCGGTAATGCGCACACTGCTGTTGTACGCCAAACCATCTACCGTAATATTCCCATCGAAATCTGGAAGCACCGGATTGGGAAACACACTCACGTGTTTCATTTCCTGATCGAAATTTGTTGCCGTAGAGAAATACGAAACCATGCCTTCTTCTGTGGCAATAAATACTTCTCCGTTGTCTTGATTAATGGCAATATCTGAAATTGAATTAATGGGAAGCGGACTGTTTTCTTCCGTGAAATGCTCGATCTCTTGCAAGCCGTCGGCGCTAAACAAATAAACACCGCTGTTTCGAGTGCCCACCCATTTTCTATTTCCACCGTCAATTTCAATACAGGTAATGGTTTCCGTAGCAAGCAATTCTTGAACGTTCCCATCTTGTGTAATTAAAATGGGTTCCCCGTCTAACGGTTCTTCTGAAAAGAGTGAAGACTGCGAATAAAAGACCGACAATCCTTGCAGGGTTCCCACCCAAACTTCACCGTCTAAATCTTCGATCATGCAATACACTTCTTTGTTGGCTAATCCTCCTGCACCTTTCGCTTCAGTGAGAAAGGTAATGTCGTCGTCAGAGGCATTTGACACAGTTCCCTTTGGATCGCGCACCACAATGCCTTTTCCCGCTACAATGGCCCATATATAACCTTCACGCGTGGGCATAATGTCTTTCAGCCAATCGTCGTTGGTAACGTATGGGGAACATGAAAAGGGAATAAAGTTTCCATCGCGATCAACGGCCTGTATTGGCTTTGAAGAATAGCTGTTGGTTAACCACAAGACACCGTTCTGATCGAACGCCACGCCACCTACACCGGTCCAACCGGGTGCCCAACTAAATCCAGAACCTTGCAACGGATTGTTCCCTGTTTCCACATTGAAATAAGTCAATGAACCGTCTGTTGCCCGTTGAATAAGTCCCTCTTCCCAAGAACCATAAAAAACACGATTGTTATTGAGCGGGTCAATGGCAACATCTACCATGTCCGAAACGCCTGGCGTAGAATTCGCGCCCGCTCCAGGAGTATAGGTTGTCCATTTGTCATCTACTCTTCCCGAAAATTTTCCATTTCGCCAAAGGTTTCCTCCGTACGGATAAATTCCTCCGTGTGCCACCCACAAGTTGTTGTTGTAGGCATTCAACTTCCTAACTTCGGCTGTTTCCGGTCCGTCTGGACGAATGGTAATGTCTTCTCCGCTATTCTTCTTTCCAACAAGACCGTAAATTTTATCGGCTACCCAAAAATCTTTGTGCATGTCGCGAATGGCAAAATTTGGACTTAGATCGACGCCATCGAGTTGTGATACATTGTAGACTGGATAAAAGGCCGCGTCGTAACAGATGGCTGCCCAGTCTCCTGCCAAGCACAAGTAATCGGCCGAATTCCACATGCGTCCGTAGCGCAAAGTACCGAAGGCGTTGAACAATACCCATGAGCCTACGGCTGGATTGTACTGATAAATTTTGTCATTGTCGGTTTCAACCCGGTGAACAAACAAGCTTCCAGCGAAAACGGTGGCGTCGGCATATTTCCCGCTGCCCGCCCAATCGGTTACTGCAGTCCAGTTTTGAAAATTCGCCAAGAACGGATTGGTTGCACTTGCCTTCAGGACAGTGCTATCTGAAATTGCATAAATTTCATTGTTCATCACCAAGACATCGTTCACCTTTTGCTGTTCCCCGTTCGGACCTAAGAAATACGTGGAACGAACTTCGCGAGACGCAACATCTATAACCACAATTCCAAAGCCCGTACTCAAGTACAACAACCCGTTGTATGGAAGAATATCGTAAATCTGTTTATCGCCTACAATATTGCTGAGCTTAATGTCTGGCAAGTTGAATTCTGAACCGTCTAACAACACATCTAAATTTCCATTGGAATACCCAACAATTACGGCATCGCTATTCGGATCATATTCCACAGCTGAAATACCTACATCGCTTAAGCGATTGACCTTCGACCAACGTTCTATTTCGAAGGTGGCCGGATTGTAACTTACAATGGCGTAGGGCGTGGCGGCATAGACCATGTTAATTTCATCGTAACAGACATCTACAACATTTCCATAAGGAAGATGATCTCTCCAAGTGCCTGTGCTAAACTGAGCCCTCGCGCTGAAAGATGCGCAGAGAACCAAAATGAGAATGAATTGAACGACTCTATTTTTTTTCACGAATGCTCGAACGAATTTCTAAGTGCTGTATTGCCCACAATCGATAAAAGAGTGGTCTTGCCAAAAATACGCAGAGAATGACCGAAACTCTTGAAATGAATACCGAAAAATAAGAGACGCTGTTTTTTCATAAAATGAATCAGAAATTGTAGTCAACCTTAAATCGAAACGCCATGGCCAATGTATCATCAGACGCACTCTTCGTATTGATCAAGAGTCTCAGCAAATCAGAGAAGCGCTATTTCCGTTTACAGCCCATGGCCGAAGACGGTCAGCACCGTTTGCTCTTCGACGCTATGGAAAAGCTAACGGAATACAACGAGGAGAAATTACTGAAGCTTTTGAAGGGTTCTCCCATTGCAGATACACTCTCCATTGCGAAAAATAGACTGTATCACACCGTCTTAAAATCATTGGCCAGCTTCCATCACAAAACCACAGCCCGCGCCGAAGTCATGCGTCTGCTTCAAAGCATTGAGGTTCTTTACATGCGCGAACTTTTCGAGCAAGCCGATAAGCTTATTAACTCTGCCTTAAAAATTGCGCGGAAGAACGAATTCTCTGCCCTTCAATTAGAATTAAATGAATGGAAAGAGCGCATTCTCGAAGCGCTGAATATTCCAGAAAACGAGCGATTTGAACTCTTGAATAACAACTACACCGAAATGAAGGACGTTCTTTCTTCCATTCAAAATGAAATAGAAATTGCGTCTATGAAGTGGTCTTGGTTTGCGGGTTACTACACCAACGGTCAGCCTCGACAAAGCGAAGGGCATTCATACAACGAACAGCTTCTCTCAGAAATTGAAGCGCTTGCTCCTATTTCCTTGGAAGCGAAAATAAAATCGTTGCAATTAAAAGGCGCCATCTTATTGACTTTAGGAAAACCCGCCGAGAGCTTAAAGAGCATTGCGGCGCTTCTTCAACTTCTAAAAAACTGCGAACTAAACGGGAACGAAAACAAGAGCATCCAGCGCAACGCCTTGGCAAACGCCTCTGTCATTTCCGCTCAATTGAAACATTCAAACGACGCAAAAGAATATCTCGCACAACTTGAATCTTGCTTTGAAGACAGCGAAAACAAATCGTTGCTTCACAGTTCAGCACTTACCATTTTTCTACTCGAAAGAAATGCGGAAGAGGCGTACGCCTATATTCTTCAAAACAAAGAAAACATAACTTCTTCGCCCGCTGATTTCGAGATTAGAGCAGCGCATGTGTGGTTTCAGAGTGCGGTGATTTGCTTCATTCAACAAGAGTTCAAAGAGTCTGAACGTTTTATTCAACGCTTCCTTCAAAGCACACCATCGAATGAATTGTTGCACCTGCAATGCATAGCGCAAGTCTTCAACTTAATTCTTCAAATTGAATTGAACAACGATCGCTACATTCCTTACGCCCTTCGCAATGTTCAACGCTTCCTAATTACGCGGAACAAAGCTTTCGAAGGCGAAAAGAAAATTCTTCAATTCATTAATGAAACGCTTAAAAAGCGCAAAAACATTCAAGACAAAGAACTTTGGAATTGGTTGGAAAGCGAATTGCACCAAGTGAAAAAGACCGATCCCTTGTTCTTCACCTACTTCGATTTTCACAAATGGGCGAAAGCACGCGCACTTAAAACAAGCTTCGCCTCGGTTGTGTTCGAATAAAATACCTCTACCTTTGTTCATTATGAACAGCATTACCTCTTTCTTTCAAAATCTGGTGGAAACAGGCGGTCCTTACGGATATGTTTATGCCGCGCTTATTGCAACAACATTCACCTGGTTCGTAACCGCACTTGGCGCTTCGCTTGTGTTTGTAGTGAAGGATTTAAATCGTCGTGCACTCGACGGAATGCTCGGATTTACAGGCGGTGTAATGATTGCCGCTAGCTTCTGGTCTTTGCTTGCTCCGGCTATTGAAATGAGTCCGGGTGAAGGATTCACCAAAGCCTTTCCAGCAGCGGCTGGATTCGCAATGGGTGCGCTTTTTCTTTTCGCATTAGATAAATTCCTTCCACACCTTCACTTGAATTTTCCGCAAGAAAAAACCGAAGGAGTTCAAACGAAATTGAACAAAACCATTCTCTTGGTTTTAGCCATTACGCTTCACAACATTCCGGAAGGATTGGCTGTAGGCGTGTTGTTTGGCGGTGTTGCAGCCGGACTTCCAGAAGCCAGCATTGGCGGGGCTGTTGCATTGGCTATTGGAATTGGATTGCAAAATTTTCCGGAAGGAATCGCAGTGTCATTTCCTCTTCGAAGAATGGGGCTTTCGCGCAAGAAGAGTTTTTGGTACGGACAACTTTCTGCCATTGTTGAGCCCATTGCCGGAGTTATTGGAGCGCTCGCTGTGATTCAAATGCACGCAGTGCTTCCGTATGCCTTGGCTTTCGCGGCAGGCGCTATGATTTATGTGGTGGTGGAAGAAGTCATTCCAGAAACACAGCAAGACAAATACACCGATGTGGCCACACTCGGACTCATTGGTGGATTCATTGTGATGATGCTTCTTGATGTAGGATTATCCTAATGTCAAGCGTGCATTTTATTCCAAATATCTTGATAATCTAATCCATCGAAATTCCCGGAAGACATCAGTAACAGATTCGCGTTTTCCCAATTCATTTCCAACAAAATTTTCAATAACGTCTTCGAGTCATTAATCACTTTTACGTTCTTCGAAGCGAAGGCGGCTTCCACTTCTTCGGTTGAAATAGGCGGAAGCTTTTTGTGTTCGAGGGTATGTGTGTTGAAGTACACGTACGCCTCGTCGGCCGCTGCCATGGCGCCTTCGTACTGTCCGAGGAAGTTTTTATTCAAGCTGGAAAACGTATGCAATTCCATGCAGGCAATTAATTTTCTATTTGGAAATTGTTCTTTCAACGCATTCGTTGTTGCCTTCAATTTTGAAGGCGAATGCGCAAAGTCTTTGTAGCACGCGGAATGCGCATTTCTTCCAACCAACTCTAAACGCTTTGCTGCGCCCGTGAACGAGGCAATGGCGCGTAAAAATTCTCCTGCGTTTACGCCCAAACTTTCACACACTAAAAACGCCGCGTTCAAATTTTGAAGGTTGTGATTTCCGAAAATTTCAATGGCTGTTTCGGTTCCGTTGTGACGTATGAAGGTTACTCCTTCGCGCACGTCGTGCTCGAAAGTTCCGTAGGGTTTCAGCTGAATATCTTTGCGCGCGTTTTCACACACCTTCTTCACTTCTTCATCGAGTTCGCAATAAATCAGCGTTCCGTTCGGAACAATTTTCTCCGTGAAAATTTCAAATTGCTTTACATAGTTTTCGAAGGTTGGAAACACGTTGATGTGATCCCAAGCAATGCCGCTCATGACCGCAATGGTTGGGCGATACAAGTGAAACTTCGGACGCAAATCGGTTGGTGAAGACAAGTATTCGTCGCCTTCAATAATGGCAATTTCGGCTTCTTCGGTGAATTTCACCATACAATCGAAACCCGCGAGCTGCGCGCCTACCATGTAGTCTACATTTTTTCCCAAGGCATTCAAGACGTGCAGAATCATGCTGGTAATGCTGGTCTTTCCGTGACTTCCACCGATGACCACACGAATCTTGTCTTTCGATTGTTCGTAGATGTATTCCGGATACGAATAAATTTTCAATCCCAATTCTTGCGCGCGAATAAGTTCGGGATTGTCGATGCGGGCGTGCATTCCAACAATAACAGCTTCCAACCCATTGTGAATGCGATTCGCGTCCCACCCCATTTCCGCAGGAAGCAACCCAAGGTTGTTCAAACGAGTTTTGCTGGGTTCGAAGATCTCATCGTCGCTTCCCGTAACCAAGTATCCTTTTCTGTGCAACGCAATGGCCATGTTATGCATGGCACTTCCGCCTATAGCAATGAGATGAACGTGTTTTGAATTATCCATGGATACGAAGATGACTTGAAACTTGGCTTAAGAAAGTATGGAATTCAAAATTTATTCAGATTGAAATGTTGAGTGTATCTTCACAAGAAAAAACATGACCATTTCCAAGGCAGGCATGGACCCTGGCTCGCTTGTTTACATTGGTGAGCCCAAGACCTCGCGCATTCAAATAGATTTCATTCATTATACCGCAGAGCATGTTCAGGAATCGCTAGACATTGCCTTAAGCGACATTCAATCTTCTTTGAAATCGGAAGGTGTGAATTGGCTCTGTATTTCTGGCGTTCACGATGAAAGTGTGATTCGCGAAATTGGGAATCAATTTAACATTCATCCGTTGGTCCTTGAAGACATCATGAACACCAACGGCCGACCGAAATTCGAATTGGAAAACAACTGCGCATTCATCTGTGGAAAAATGTTAGAGCCAGTTCAGAATCGCGGGGCATTTCCTGAACAATTCAGCATAATTATTTCTGGAAATACCTTGCTTCTTTTTCAGCAAGACATTGGAGACACCTTCGATCAACTGCGCGACCGCATTCGCGTTGGACGCGGCAAAATAAGGTTGAAGGGACCTGAGTATTTGTGCTATTTAATTCTAGACAACATTGTAGATAATTTCATAAGCTTCAGTCACATTCTTCTTCGTGAAATAGAAGAGCTGGAGCAAGATGTTCTGAACCGCCCGCGCCCCGTTGTTTTGAATCACATTGTGCGAATGAAAAAGCGCATCATGAACTTCAAACGCAGCATTGACCCGTTGAAAGAGGCTATTGGTCGCATGCAAAACGACATGTCGGATGACAATAAAAAGTACTACCGCGATTTATACGATCACATTGTATTAGAGTCGGAAAACATTGCCATGTATCGCGAAACATTGATCAACTTGCTTTCTCTTTACCACAGCCAATTGGGACAAAAGACGAACGATACGATGCGAACACTCACCGTCATTAGCAGCATATTTGTTCCGCTTACATTCATAGCCGGAGTGTATGGAATGAACTTCAAAAACATGCCTGAATTGGAATGGCACAACGGTTATTTCTACGCCCTCGGACTCATGGGAATTGTGGGCGTTGGAATGTTTATCTTCTCTATTCGAAAGAAATGGCTGTAAAAAGACTTTGCGTAAGCATTTCATAACTAAAATTGCAAAAAATAATAAGCGCGGTATCTACGAATGAAGACGAAGTACAAAGATTTAATTGACCAGACTTTTGAATGGCCTCAGGAAGAATTTCAAATGGAAAACGATGAGTTGGTTTTTCATGGTGTTCCCATGATGGAATTGGTGAAGAAATTCGGTTCGCCGTTGAAGTTCACTTACCTCCCGAAAATTACCGAGAACATCAACCGCGCGAAAGAATGGTTCGATAAAGGAAAGCAAGAAGTCGGATACGAAGGCGAGTATCACTATTGCTATTGTACGAAGAGCTCGCATTTTAGATATGTGTTGGAAGAAGTGTTGAAGAACAAAGTTCATTTGGAAACTTCTTCGGCTTACGACATTGATTTGATCAAGCGTTTATACACGTTGAAGAAAATCACGAAAGAGCAAACCATTGTCTGCAACGGTTTCAAGAAGGAAGAATACGTTCAGCGTATTTTAGATTTGAAGGAAAACGGA
>CALCNZ010000360.1 GCA_937897625.1 uncultured Flavobacteriales bacterium | reverse complement strand
ACTTTAACTTCTTCAATTTCTTGAATGTTTGAAGGATAAAGGTTTGCAAAGCTTGGGGCAGTTAATAATGTTGACATTAGTTTTCAGATATTTTTAGGTCTTCACGACGCACAGCGTGCTGCTTGTCGTTCAAATTAATTTTTCCTTTCGAACGGAAGATGAAGTAATACTTCGAGAATCCGTCGTATGGCTGCGGTGCAGCGAAGATGGGTAAGAAGTTGTGCTCTTTACAGAACTGCACCAGTTGCGGACGGTTGTGCTCGTCAATGGTTCCAATCTCGTCAATGAAGAGCGCAATCTTATTCTCTGGCGCTGAAACGGCTAAACGATTGATAATTGCCATGACAATAACCAAACGAATCATACGGTCAGTTCCATCGGATTCAACTTGCTCTTTCAAGTCAACGCGCTTCAACTTTCCTTTTACATCCAGGTGAAGTTCAATGTCGAATAAATCTTCGAAGTCTATGGTCTTTCCGCTGTCTAGGTATTGATTCAAAATTTTCAAATCTTCCCCTTGTTCAAATTCGAAGGCCAATTGCGAATTCAGATTTTCAATCGAAGCAATGCGCTCTAAATCGAAGAGCACACGCTTGTTGTCGACCAATTCAATTCGAAGCGATTCAATGTTCGAGATTCTTGTTTTCGCAAGGCTTTCATTGAAGCGGTTGTACACGAATGTTTTGAATTCTTCGTAACGCTTGCGAAGGTTGAATGCTGGATTCGCGAATTGCGTTGAGATGCTTCCCAAAAGACCATCGATACTTTTCACCTTGTCGTTGATGCAAGCGATTTCATCTTCCACGTATTTGATGAATTCCTCTTCATCGGCCATTGCAGAATTTGTTTTGAAACGCAAGTGATCGAACATGCGGTCTTTGTTGCCTTTCAGCGTGTCGCGATCGGTGTTCGAGATTTTTATTTTTCCATAAATCTCGTCCAACGATTCAGTAGTGTCGAATTCTGTTGGAACAATACCGAAGGTTTCAATTTCAGCTTTGCGACGCTTCAATTCAATCAAGCGTTCTTCGCTTCTGCGTGTTTCTTCGCGCAAAGAATCAAGTAAAAGCGTTTTGTCTGAAAGCTCCTTTTTCAATTTGCTCAAATCACCTTCACACTTTTCCTTTTCAGCCTTCATGGTGCGTAGTTCTTTTCCTACGGCTTCGGCTTCTTTTTCGAGTTTTGGTTTGTTTTTCAGCTTGTATAATTTCTCCTTCACCTCTTCAATTTCAGTCAGAATTGAATTCAATTCTTTCTGTGCTTTGTCGAAGTTCAACGCCACCGCCCAAAGCTTTTCTAACTCGGCTTTTTCTCTTTTCAATTCTTGAAGTTCATCCTTCAAAGATTTTACGGAAGGAATGTCTGCGAGAACCAAATCTTTAGGAAGAGTAATCTCACCATCGAAGATGCTTAATGTTGTTCCAGCCTTGGTGATTTTCTTTTTCACCAATTTACTCGGAAGTGCCGCGAACTCTTGCGAGAACACCGTGTTCAAGATTTTACGAATATCGTCTTTCGCTGTAATCTTATGAATCAACTGGTCGTCGTAGTTCTTGATTTGCGCTTCTAATTTTCCACAAGTCGCATCAATTTTTTGAAGCTTTGCTTCGAGATTTTTAGAATCTAATTTTTGATTCTCAACCATGGTGATACGTACTTCCGATTCACGTCTTTTCGCATCTAAATTCAGAAGAGATTCCTCTAAGAATTTCTTTCCTTCGAAAGACGCAATCTCATCTAATTGCGTTTGAAGGTTAATGAATGTTTTTTCCTGAATTTCAACTTCCAGTTCGCGCTTACCAATTTCACGGTTTAACTCTTCTTGCTTTGGTTTAAGCTTTTCATTCAGGTTAAGAAGCGTTGTTTGGTATTGCTTTTCTTTTTCAAGACGAGAGCTGTCGAGTTCATTGATAACCCCGTTGTATTGTTTGTCGAAAGCGTAAACCAAATCACTCACGATTCTTGTTTTTGCTTTGAACAAATTCACCACTTCACGGAATTCTTCGAATTCTTTTTGAATGCTCTTTACGGTGCGAATTTCTTCGTTAATACGAAGCAAGTCGTTGATGTCTTTTTTGTTCTTTTGAGAGAAGCTTAGGCCTTCATTCTCGCGGTTGTCTGCAACAATCAAACTCTCTTTCAAGGTCTTGTTGGTAATCAACTTCGAGTTGATCAAATAGCGATAAACTTTTGAGAAGTTGTTTGAAAGTCCGTCGGTGCGAACGCTATCTTCTAACCAAATAGCAGCATCGTTCTTTCTTCCGCGAGAGTATACTGTATTGAAGACTTCTGTCTTGCTTTTGAAGAGGTAAAGTTCAACTCCAGCGGCTTTCAATTCATCTTGAACTTCGTCCCACTTGCGAATACGCTGATGGGCGCCTTCTTTTTTGAAGAAGTTGTCTGCGTTGTATTCACCTGAAAAACGGAAGTATTCCAATTCACCATCGCTATCTCTTTTTACGAGTATGCAATAGTTTGAATCGTTCTTCTTTATTTCAAAAATGATGTAACTCTGGTTGTGAGTAGGGAAGTAGTGATGAATGGTTTCCTTGTCTCCACGGCGCTGTTCGGAAAAGGACATCTTCGATCCATCTACAATGAACAAGAAGTTCAAGGTGTAAATAAGGGTTGACTTACCAACGTTGTTTGGACCTACCAACTGCAAAGAATCGCAATCGTCTAAACGCATTTCAGCGTTCACATAGGTGCTGGTGTTTATCCCAATAATTCGGGTTATCATACGAAAAAGTTTAGGTCATGTGTTGTGCGACAAATTCGCACCGAACACACAAATCTAAACGGCTTGTGTCGCTTCGAAAAGGAATGTTAATAAATGTGGAAAAGTAGGCTTTGGTCTAATTCCGCTTGTTTTGAAAGAACTCTTTCAGAATGGAAGCGCAGTCTTCTTCCAGGACTCCTCCAATCCATTCAGTCTTAGGGTGTAGCAATTTTTTATCTTCCGTTTGAAAGATAGAAAAACCTCTTTTCGCATCGAAAGCTCCAAAGACAATCCTTCCAATTCGCGTATTGTAAGCAGCCCCGGCGCACATGACGCATGGCTCGAGGGTTACATACAGGGTGCACTTATCTAAAGATTTTCCACTGAGATATTCCGAAGCCGCTGTGAACGCCTGCATTTCGGCGTGAGCTGTAAAGTCGTGCAGCCTCTCGACAAGGTTGTGTCCGCGCGCAATTATTCGATCTTCAGCAACAATGACACATCCCACAGGAACTTCGTCTTGCTCTGCAGCGTAGATGGCTTCTTTAATGGCCATCTTCATGTAAAATTCGTCTTTGTTATTCTCGTTCAAAATGGGTGCTGTCGTTTAAATAATTGACGAAATCTTTGGTGCTGATTTCGTTTTCGTTTGCGGTTGGAAAGTTAAATTGTTCCGCCCAATATTCAGCTAAATATTCTTGTTCGAATTGTCCAGATGTTGGCACAAGAAGGGCTTTTTTCTGAATCTCGTTTAGTTCCATGAGCGTGCTGTACCCAGATCTGCAAACAATGTGTGACGATTCGTTCATCAATTGTTCAAGCTTATCCCGGTTACAATAGCCCAATAGCGTTGCATTGGAATTACCTGATTTTACAGCACTTTCGCCCGCTACGAAAACGGGGAACCCGAGAAGCGAAGTTTCTTCAAGAATGTCTTTGGCAAAGCGTGAGCGCTGTGGCTCAGGTCCTGATAATATTAGGAGCAGTTGTTTTTTTATTGATAGATTTTGGTTCTTAATCTGACTTAATGGTCCTATATAAGAAATCTTATTTTCCTGTTTATGCTTGCTTAGGTTTCCGCTAAGGTTGGGCAATGTCGGATAGTCGGGAATTTCGATTGAATTGAAATTCCGTAAGTTTCTGTTCAACACCCATTGGGGCAATGTTAATAGGATGGAAGGGCCTGGGAGAGAGAGCTGATGAGTGAGTAATACCGAATGAACGTTCGGGTGGTAAAAGCCGTAACGATTGTCGGAATATATAATGTCGTATGCGTTGGATTTCAAGTGTTCGTTCAACCAACGATTTTCTTTTTTCCAGTTGGAACGAAATTCAAAAACGCGCAAGCCCAATTTGAAGAACAATCCTTTTCCACTTTCAATTTGAATGTGGTTGTTCGGAAGTGAAACATAATATTTTAAATCTGGAAATCGATTGCGGAAAAACGATTCTTGATTTTCAGAACAAGCAATCTCAACAGTGTTCCCTTTTTGAATGAATTGAGCAATTCGTTCGCTGCCTCGGGTCATGTGACCATAACCCCAATCGAGAGCTGCGAAGAGTATTTTCTTGGAAGTGCTCAGTTTAAGGGCGGGTTATACGAATGTCGCGCTTCATGGTATTTCCGCCTTGTGCAGGAATGAAGTAACCCGTTACTTTTTTCTTTTTCCCGTTTCGAAGGAAGGTAATATTTGCTTCGTCTCCTACGGCATAACCTTGTAATATTCCAACAAGTTCTTCGAAGGAGTCAATTTCATTCTTATTCAGTTCAACAATGACATCGCCCGTTTGTAAGCCAAGCGCAGCACCAAGGCTAGTTGGCAAAACAGATTCAATCATAACTCCTTTTCCTTTGAAGCTTTTTGCTGGGGTAATGCCAATTTTAGCGCTGTTGTCTAGTGCTCCAAATCCGAAGGGCATTTCATTCGGCATGGCGAAACCGAAGGCTTCGGGCATTTGAAAATTTTCATCGAAATTGAAACTGAAAGCTGTGTCAATGCTCTTGCCGTCTAGTCCAGGAATATTCTTTAGAATTTCTTCAAGATTTCCCATCTGATCTCCGTCGAAATTGAAAAGCAGAGTGTCGCTTTGACCGGTAATGGTGGTGTCGATTTTAATGATGGTAACATGATTTTTCTTTTGCACTTGAGCAAAAGAGGTTACGCTGAACAATGCGATTGCAAGGAGTGAAAAAAATGATTTCATGGTTTAAAAATTTAGGTTCAAAATTAGAATGAAATTTCAATTAAATAAAAACCTTTCGATGGAACGTTAATTGTTTTCGTCAAAACAATGGATTCGCCATTCAAAATGTTTTTTCCGTTCTCCGAATTTAAAGTAATTTCTTGAAGAGATTCCGTGGGGAAGTCAAATGCCTTTTCATTCATATTGTAAATACAAAGAAGTGCCTTCTTTCCATCGGCCGATTTTCTAGCGTAGGCGTAGGTGTTGTCGTTCGGAACGAATTGGGTGAGTTTGCTTGTTGAAAGCCATTCGTTTTTCTTTCGGTAGTTTAAGAGGGTTTGAAGGAAGTTGAACGCTTCATTTTGAATTTCGGTTCTTCCTTTCTTTTCGAAAGCATTCACTTTTTGATCGGGCCATCCGCCGGGAAACTCTTCACGGACGTGCGCATCTGGATCGCAAAATCCTTTCATGAGAATTTCCGTCCCGTAATAAATACATGGAATACCTCGCAGAGTCAAAAGCATGGCATGGGCCATTTTCCATTTCTCAAAATCTTTGTTCAACAAAGAATAGATTCGAGCAAGATCATGATTGTCTAAAAAGGTGACAAGATTTTCAGGATGTGAATAGAGGTGGTCGTGCGCCAAGTCCAATTCAATTCGACGTAAACCTTCTTCCCAACCAAACGGTTCTGTAAGTCCTTTGGTCATGGCGAAGTATAATTGAAAGTCTGTAACTCCGTCTAACTTCGAATCGAAATTTTGACCAATCTTTTTTCCTTCTGGAAACCAAGCTTGCACGGCAGAGCCCTGCACCCAAGTTTCACCAAACAAGAAGAAATTGGGGTATTCGGTTTTCACAGCCGCATTCAACTTCGACATAAATAATTGATCGGGGTAGCTGTAGGTATCGATTCGGAACGCATCGATTTTCCCCATTTCAATCCACCACAGTGAGTTTTGTATGAGGTATTTCGAAAGGTGTTCGTCTTGTTGGTTCAAATCGGGCATGTGCTTATCGAACCAGCCGTTCGTCATTAAATTTTTATCATAGGCGCTAGCGTAGGGATCCATCATGGTTTCTGCGCGGTAGTTCGTTTTGGTGTATGTTGGAAACCAATGAAACCAATTGCTATCGGGCATTTCACGAAAAAGTCTGTGTTGATCTCCCCAATGATTGTAGACCACGTCCCAAACATGCTTCATTTCTTTTTTCCTCATGCTTGAGGTTAGTTTATATAACTCTTCGAGAGTGCCTAGGCGAGGGTCTATTAAATAGGAATCGGTTGTAGCATAGCCGTGATATGAATCTCTCTTCTCGTTGTTTTCAACGATTGGGTTGATCCAAAGGGCGGTGAATCCGAGATCTGAGATGTAATCAATGTGTTGGATAATACCCTGAATGTCTCCGCCTCGGCGTCCTTTGAGTTCATCTCTGTGAACGCCTTGATAGTAGTTAGCAATTGAATCGTTTTTAGAATTGCCATTAGCAAATCTGTCTGGGAAGACCATATACATGGCGTCTTCTTGTGAAAGCCCTTTTGGTTCAGCTGATTTTGGCGCAATGCAATAGGGAAGCATGAGGCTTCCGGAGGATCCCGCCGCTTTTACAATGAAATAAATGTTATTGTCCTTGGGCTGACTGTTGATTTTTAGACTAACAAAATAGTAGTTGTTCAGTTTTGACTTTTCAACTTTTAATAAAGACGCATATTGTTCGCTTTCTGGATGAATTGAAATACTGAGTTCATTGGAATCTTTGCAGTAAAATAACAACTCAACTGCGCGATTACTCATGCCGCTGAACCAATTGGGAGGGTCAATACGGTCAACGCTGGGTGGGGCAGTTTGCTCAAAGAAAGGAGTGTTCTGTCCGAAGGCAAAACAGGACATGAACAATAGTATTGTGGAAAAATAAAGTGAACTTTTTTTCATGATTTGCGTCTAAGAGGAGTGTGCAACACTTTTTCGATATATCTTTGGAAAGTGTTAAAAGTACACGAACTACAGTAATCTAATTTAAAAACCTATGAAAAAAATCTTTACATTCTGTTTCGTAGCGTTATCTGCAATGATGGCTCAAGCCCAAGTTGCTGTGACGTTTAATGTTGACATGACTGGCACAACAGTTGACCCAAATGGCGTTCACATTGCTGGTAATTTCAACGACGTTAACTACGATGGTACTGCTGAGAACGCAGCCTATGTTAACTGGAATCCTTCTGCTATTGCTTTAGCAGATCAAGGAAATGGTATTTGGTCTGTGACCTTGAATATTGTTCCTGAGCGTTATGAGTTCAAATTTATCAACGGTAACGACTGGCCTTTCGCTGAAGATGTTCCGAATGCATGTCAAGTTGAAGTAAACGGAAACGATAACCGTTTCTGGTCTATTTCAGGTTTGAATGCTACTGAGAGCATGACCGTTTGTTACGCTTCATGTGCTGCTTGCGGAGAGAACACCATTCGTTTCCGTGTAGACATGACGCAAGAAGCTGCTGGTGTTAACCCAGTTGGTATTTTCGTTGCAGGTAACTTCCAAGGTTGGAACCCAGCAGGATCTCAAATGATTGATCCAGATGGAAACGGTACTTTCGAAGGTTACTTCTCAATCGGAACTGCTACGAATGCGCAATTCAAATTCATCAACGGTAACGACTGGGCTTTCGCAGAAGGTATTCCTGCTGCTTGTAACATCAACGGTAACCGTGAAATTAATGTTGTTGAAGCGAACACAGTTGCTGATGTAATTTGCTTCAGTGCTTGTGGTCCTTGTCAAGCTCCAACCCCAGTGTTGTTCCGTGTAGACATGACTCTTCAAACAGTTAACGCTAACGGTCCTCACGTTGCAGGTTCATTCCAAGGATGGAACCCAGCAGATCCAGCGTCTTTAATGACTGACCCAGACGGTGATAACATTTATGAAGTTACTTTATTACTTCAACCAGGTACATACCAGTACAAGTTCGTTAACGGTGCTGCTTGGGCAGATGGTAACGAGTCTGTTCCTGCTGATTGTAACGTAGGTGGTAACCGTGAAGTTGTTGTTGCTGCTGATCCAGTTGTTGAGCACTTCTGCTACAACCAATGTGGAGCTGAGTGTGTTGTTGATCCAGCTGCTGCTGACATCACATTCCGTGTGAACATGTTCACTACTACTCCAGACGCTGCAGGTGTTTGGATGATCGGTGGATTCACAAATCCAGCATGGCAAGCAGGTGCAGTTCAAATGACTGACGCTAATGGCGACTTAGTTTATGAGTGCACTGTTAACATCAGCGGTTCTGCTGACATTCAGTACAAGTTCATGAATGGAGATGTTAACGCTCCAGTAAACGAAGAAGGTACTGGAATCATCAACTGTGGTATTGCTAACGGTGTTGGTGGTTACAACCGTATCCACACTCGCTCAGGTATTGCAGAAGTATTGAACACAGTTTGTTTCGATTCTTGCGCGGATTGTATTATTGGTGTTCAAGAAGCTATGGCATTAACAGTATTGAATGCTTACCCAGTTCCAGCAAACGAGTTTGTTACTCTTTCTTTCGGACAAGTAAAATCTGCTCCTATCACTGTTCGTGTAATGAACAACTTAGGTCAAGTAGTTTCTACTCAGTACATGGGTAACCTTCCAACAGGTAACAACCAAGTTCGTGTGAACTTAGAAGGTGTTGCTAGCGGAATCTACGCAATTGAATTGTCAAATGGAACTGAAAGAACTGCTGTACAAATCGCGGTGAAATAATTCTTAGACAGGTTAACTTTAGAAAAAGGGCTGCCGAAAGGCAGCCTTTTTTTATTTCCAATGATCTGGTTTTTAAGATGAAAAAAGTATTAGAAAAAACAAACCCCCGAACGTTTTCGAGGGTTTGCTTTACCTTAACTAAAAAGACCCACAGCAGAAGCTGTAAATGGACTTAACGGGCGCGAAAGTACGGCGGTTCATGACTTTCTTCAAACAATAGTTCGTTGGAGTTTTGAACATTTATGTGGTTATTTAACACCCACTAATTCGCGGTAATTTATTCCATTCATTTTG
>CALCNZ010000359.1 GCA_937897625.1 uncultured Flavobacteriales bacterium | reverse complement strand
TAATGGTGAACAACAACACGAAGGTTTTTCCTGCGCGCATGTACGGCAATAAGGAAAAAACTGGATCTATGATCGAAGTATTCTTGTTGCGTGAATTGAACGACAAAAGTTTACTTTGGGATACCGTAGTAGATCCGGCTCGTAAGATTCGTATTGGAAACAAATTGTATTTCGGTCCGAACGATGAGTTGGTGGCTGAGGTCATTGATAACACAACCTCTCGCGGAAGAACATTGCGTTTCTTATACGATGGTCCTCATGAAGATTTTAAAAAGTTGGTATACAGCCTAGGCGAGACACCGCTTCCAAAATACATTGAGCGTCCGGTTGAACCAGAAGATGCTGAACGTTATCAGACGATTTATGCGAAGTATGAAGGTGCTGTAGCGGCTCCAACGGCTGGACTGCATTTTTCAAAACAGCTTTCGAAGCGCCTAGAAATTGCGGGAATTCATATGGCTGAATTAACCTTGCACATTGGTTTGGGAACATTCAGAACTGTTGAAGTAGAAGATTTAACCAAGCATAAAACGGATAGTGAACAATTGATTATTCCGGAAGTGACTGCTGATTTAGTAAATGATGCAAGAGCGAAAGGCAAGCGTGTTTGTGCTGTAGGAACAACAACATTGCGCGCTTTTGAAAGCAGTGTTGGAACGAACAACACCTTGAAAGCGTTCGATGGCTGGGCGAGTAAATTTATTTTCCCTCCGCACGATTTTCAGATTGCAGATAGCTTAATTACGAATTTTCACGAGCCGCAAAGCGTGTTGTTGATGATGACAACTGCTTTTGGTGGCTATGATTTCGTGATGGAAGCATACAAGGAAGCAATAAAGAAGAAATATCGTTTCTTCTGCTATGGCGATGCCATGCTAATCATTTAAAAGCGCTTTGAAACACCATGAATCTTGAAAATTTAATGTTTTCATGAAAGAAATGTTGAAAAGTGTTTGCAGATAAGAAAAAAGATTGTATTTTCGCACCCCCAAATTTTAGGGAATTGACTTTAAGAATAGAGATAAAATGGATACGTTGAGTTACAAAACACCATCGGCAAACAAAGAAACTGCGAACAAGCAGTGGTTGATTGTAGATGCAGAAGGAAAGAATCTTGGACGTTTGGCTAGTGAAGTAGCAGCTGTACTTCGCGGTAAGCACAAACCATTGTTTACACCACACGCAGACTGTGGAGACTACGTAGTAGTTGTAAACGCAGAGAAGATAGCACTTACTGGAAAGAAGTGGGATGAGAAAGTGTACATTCGCTACACTGGCTATCCAGGTGGTCAACGTTTCGCTAGCCCGAAAGAAATGATGGCTAAGCATCCAACTGCAATGGTTGAGATGGCAATTCGCGGAATGCTTCCAAAGAATCGTTTGGGTCGTGAGGTATTCAGAAACTTGTATGTTTATGCAGGAACGAACCACGAGCAAACCGCTCAACAACCAACAGTTTATACTTTAAAAGGATAATTTAGTCAATGGCAACTACGCAATATACCAATACTTCAGGTCGTCGTAAGACCGCAGTAGCACGTGTTTACCTTTCAGAAGGAACAGGTAAATTTGAAATCAACGGAAAAGATTACGCGCATTATTTCCCAACGTTGGTGCTTCAGTACCGCGTTAACCAACCGTTCATCCTTACTGGAAACGAGGGGAAATATGATTTCAAAGCGAATATCAACGGTGGTGGAATCACTGGTCAAGCAGAAGCCGTTCGTTTGGCTGTAAGCAAAGCATTAATTGAACTTAATCCCGATTGGAAGCCAGCATTGAAAGCTGAAGGTCTTACCACTCGTGATCCACGTATGGTTGAACGTAAGAAGTTCGGTCAGCGTAAGGCTCGTGCTCGCTTCCAGTTCTCTAAGCGTTAATCGCTGGAGAACTTACTGGAAAGCTTTACCGAGCTTGTTTAGCATCCAAACTTCAAAGACTCATATTTCGGTATGGCTACTTTGGGGTTGACTTTTAGAGAACGTAAACAAGAATAAAATAAAAAATGGCAAAAGTTACTTTTGATGAATTGCTAGATGCCGGAGTACACTTCGGACACCTTAGCCGCAAATGGAATCCAAACATGGCTCCGTATATCTTCGGAGAGAAAAAAGGAATTCACATTATTGATTTGAACAAGACAATTGTAAAGCTTGAAGAAGCTTGCAACGCAATGCGTCAAATCGCAAAATCTGGAAAGAAAATCTTATTCGTTGCTACAAAGAAACAAGCGAAAGATATCGTTGCTGAGAAAGTAAGCGCTATCGGAATGCCTTTCGTAGTAGAACGTTGGCCTGGTGGAATGTTAACGAATTTCGTTACCATTCGTAAGGCGGTTCGTAAAATGACTTCTATTGAGAAAATGGAAGCTGATGGAACTGCTGCTACCATGAGCAAGAGAGAGCGTCTTCAAATGACTCGTACTGTTACTAAGATGCGTAAGAACTTAGGTTCTATTGCAGACATGAACCGTGTTCCTGCTGCATTGTTCGTTATTGATGTAATGAAAGAACATATCGCAGTTGCTGAGGCAATGCGTTTGGGTATTCCAGTAAGATCGGAAGAGCGTCGTGTAGGGAAAGAGTGTCTTCGCCTGTGTAGATCT
>CALCNZ010000358.1 GCA_937897625.1 uncultured Flavobacteriales bacterium | reverse complement strand
TGGAAGACAGTCACCTCGGGTTGCTTTGGAACAAAGAAGCGCGCAAAGAAGAAAACGCCGAACGACAAAGCTTCACGCATGCCGTGGCGAAATGGTTTACGCTTTTCCTCTTGGTTATGTCGTTCGGAGCGTTTCTTCTTCTCTACCCTTCCGACCCGAACAAAGCCTTCCGCGCCTTAACCACCGCGCTCATTGTGGCTTGTCCGTGCGCGCTATTGCTCTCCCATACCTTCACCACAGGAACAGCTTTACGACTTTTGGCGCAAGGAAAATTATTGTTCAAGAACAGTTTCGTGCTCGATAAGCTCGCCACCGTGCAGGCCTTCTATTTCGATAAAACAGGCACAGTTACCGATACACATCAAGTGCGAGTAAAGTACACAGGCGAAGCCCTTCAACCCGAAGAAAAAAATGCCTTCGGAGAATTGCTTGCCTCTTCCCTTCACCCCATTAGTCAATCGTTGTTGAAGGAATTTCCGCGTAACGAACATTGCATCCTTTCCGAATTTGAAGAGACTCCAGGAATGGGAACTTCCGGAAAAGTAAACGGTATTTTTTTCGAATTGAAAAAGAATAACGATGGTCCAGGAACCGCTCTTTGGATCAACGGAAAATGGCGTGGCGTCTTCCACCTAGAATTTGAAATTCGAAGTGGAATGAAGGATATGCTTCAACAAATAAAAAAAGGAAACAAATTGGGATTGCTTTCTGGAGACAGCAATGCCGACGATTTGCGCATGCGTAAACTCTTTCCTTTTGGAAGCGAATTGGTCTATAAACTAAGTCCTATTGATAAAGCGAAGGGCATTGCTACCATGGAAAAAACTTTGCGATGCGCGTACGTAGGCGATGGATTGAACGACACCGGAGCACTGCAAGAAGCGAGCGTTGGAATTTCCGTGAGCGATGCGCATCAGCGCTTTACGCCTGCCGCCGATGTATTAATTCCCGGAGAACTGCTTCAGCATTTACCGGCAATTGTCAACTATGCGAAGGCATGCAGAAGAATTGTATTTTTCAGTTTCGGACTTTCATTGCTTTACAACGTTATTGGATTGTCTTATGCCCTAACGGGGAACCTCTCTCCGCTTGTTGCTGCAGTGCTTATGCCTGTGAGTACGTTCACCATTATTCTCTTCACAACTTCTGCAACCCGACGCGCCTACAACAGGATTTTGTTTGACAAAAATCATAAGCGCGTTTGATGCACCTCATAACTCGAAAAACACTGTAGAAATAGTTTTGGAGAAGCGAATAATAGCCAAAACATGAGTGTCATTTATTTACTTATCGGATTCAGTTTACCGCTTGCAATGGGCTTTCTCATTGTGTTTTTGCGTAATGCAAAACGAGGACAGTTCGATGATCTTGACACACCGGCTATGCGCATCTTATTCGAAGAAAAACCAAAAACACAAACCGAAATAACAACAGAAGAACAGCCCAAATGAACACGGAAACTTTTTACTACGACAACAAAATTGTAAAGCAATTTGCCATTGCCACTGCCATGTGGGGATTGGTTGGAATGTTGGTGGGATTAACCATTGCGTTGCAAATGGTTTGGCCATTTTTGAATTTTGATATCCCTCAGACCACCTTCGGGCGTTTGAGACCGCTTCACACCAATGCAATCATTTTTGCATTTGTTGGAAATGGAATTTTCATGGGTGTGTACTATTCGTTGCAGCGTTTGACCAAAGCGCGCATGTTCAGCGACTTCTTAAGTAAGATTCACTTCTGGGGATG
>CALCNZ010000357.1 GCA_937897625.1 uncultured Flavobacteriales bacterium | reverse complement strand
CACTCGGATGGTTGTGTGCCAATATAAGTTGTGAAGCTTTGTGTTGAAGGGCCAAGTGAAAGATGCGCTTGGGATCTACAACAGTTCCGCTGAAACCACCTTCAGAAACTTTCTCCAATTTAATCACTTGATTATTTCTGGAAAGAAAAAGCACCCACATTTCTTCGTGATTCAAATCTGAAAGATGTTGGTGGAAAATTTCGAAGGCGTGTGCTGAACTTCCTACCGAAACACCCTTCTTTCTTTCTGCAGCGCGCTTTCTTCGTCCCAATTCAAAGGCTGCTAACAACGTAGAGCACTTTGCCGGTCCAAGCCCTTGAATGGAAGAAAGCTCTGAGTAGGAATACCGACTAAGTTCGTGCAAGCAATTTCCCGATTTATGAAGAAGATTGTCTGCTATCTGAATAGCAGATTCTTTAGCGTTTCCAGAGCCAATTAATATGGAAAGAAGTTCAGTGTCTGTAATACTACTTGCAGAGTGACTTAAAAGTTTTTCTCTGGGTAAATCACTTTCTAGCAAATCAACTTTTATACTCATACTTTTTTTTATCGCAAAAGAAAGCAGAGATTAACGGGATGTCAAGAAACACATATGCGTGTTTATGCTAAATAAAAAAGCCGTCTAAAAGACGGCTTAAAAAAAACAAACCAATGAAAAACAACTTATTATTTCAAACTATTAACATAAACAGTAAGGCTGCTCTTTAAGTTGGAAGCCTTATTAGAATGAATCACATTGTTCTTGGCTAATTTGTCCAACATAGACGATACTCCAGGTAACAAAGCAATAGCCTCAGCTTTGCTCTTCAATGAACGCAATTTGCGAACAGCGTTACGAGTGGTCTTGTGGTAATATTTGTTGCGAAGACGCTTTGCGTCGTTGCTACGGATTCTTTTAATTGCTGATTTGTGATTCGCCATTTCTAGTAAAAATTGGTTTGCAAATGTACATTAAATATTTGTTCGTACAAGTACTTTTTTCGATTTATCTAAACTTTATTATTCAGAGAACGAAGATATGTCAAATAACAGCATGTATTTCAATTGGTTACTTCTTTTTGACGAATAAATTGCATATAGGACTTTTTCATGGGTCATTGTAAGATTTGTCCATGAAATTCAAACATCTACCCCTTTTCTTGATTCTTTTCTCGTGCGGAAAGGAACATTCTGAATCGATTTCAACATCTGAAAAACGTTCAACAATTCCCAAACTTGAAGCCAATAATAAAGAAGTTCAACAAAGTGTTGAACAAAAAATTTCGCGCTGGATGAGTGAAGGAACAGCTTGGAGGTGGTCCGACTTTTCGCAAAATGAATTGTTCGCCGCAATTGAGTTGTCGCAAGGCGAATTCGCCGTTGGATTAAAACTTCATGGAGAAACCGACAGTTTGCCCTTACAGGATTTAGCTAAACGCAAAGAGTGGGAGAACTTAAGAGAGGATATACTTCAGAGTTTGGAGGACACTTTAACGGTTGAGATGGGCAGGGAAGTGCGTCGGGAAGAATTCGTGTTGGAGATTGATCTTCACCTGCCCATTGTTTCATTTCATTCAAAGAGTCCGGCTCTTGTTGCTTGGCTCATGAGTTCAGAGCACATTCGGTACATAGAGCCCTTGAACGACATCACCGAAGACATTTCCGAAAGAACAGAAAGCGGTTGCACGCCAAACTACGATGTGGTTCAATCCGGAGATTACACCACCACAGGCACAAGCGCAAAAATTTCATGGCATTGGTACTATCACAATGTCCCACAGGTCTGGGGAACACGACAAGGCTTGGGCATAGGTGTAGGAGTCATCGACGCTGGAGTTTCTTCAAACCAATATCTACTTTTTCAACAATTTAATTCGGGCTATTCGAATGTGGGAAGAACGCATGAAACCACCTACACCATTGGCTCCAGCCCTTACACTTCGTGTAACCATGGAAATTCCATGGCTGGACTTATTGCTGCTCCATGGGCTAATTTCGGTAATGCCATTGGAGGCGCACACAAAGCAAATCTTTTCACCGTTCATGCCGCGAACGACGTTTTTCTGAATTCCTCAGAAGAAAAGTTAGCTGTGAAAAATGCATTCGTCTATCTGGCAAACAAATCCAGCGTGAAAATCATAAGCATGTCCATGGGAACACCCTTTTACAGCAGCGTTTTGTTAGATGCAGTCACTTACGCCAATTCAATGGGCAAGCTATTGTTCGCTGCTGCCGGAACATCGACCTACTATACCTCGGGGCTCGGAGTGATTTATCCGGCAGCCTTTACAGAATGTCAAGCTGTTACTGGAGTCAACGAGAGTGATCAAACCTGTCAGGTTTGTCACGACGGCCCGGAGGTAGACTTTACGATTGTCATGGAGCGAAGTTGGGACGTCAATCGAAAAGCTGTGGGTATTAATCAGTACAACGATTGGCCTCAATACATTGGAGGGTCAAGCGCTGCAACAGCTTCAGCAGCGGCAATTGCCGCGATTGTTTGGTCGGTGAAACCAACGCTTTCCAAGTACCAAGTTCTATGGATTTTGAGGTATACAGCGCAATTCCCAATTATTCCCGACCAAGAACATGGTTACGGAAGATTGAATGCGCTAAGCGCTGTTCAATTGGCCCAGCAATATTGAACTATGGCGTTTGACTCACCCAAAAAGAACCGTCTGAATTGAACTCTTTTTTCCAAATGGGAACAGTGGCTTTGAGTTCATTCATGAGCATCTCGCAAGCTTGGAAGGCATCTTTTCGGTGAGTGGAATAAACAGCAGCTACAACGGCCAATTCTCCCGGAAGAACTCGTCCAATGCGGTGATGAAGGATAATCGCGTGGATTTGAAATTGGGCTTCTAATGAATCCGCAATGCGTTTCATTTCATTGTGAAATAAAGCTTCATAAGCTTCGAATTCCAAATAGAGAACGTCTAATCCTTTGTTCGGCGTGCGGACAATTCCATTGAGCTGTCTGCGGATGATGCCGCGAAGATGCAAAAAATCTTAGACGTGTTGGAAGATTTGGATGACGTGCAAAACGTGTACCACAATGCCGTTTTGTAACGATTGACTCTTAACTCCAGATTGCAGACTGTAAATTTATGAAAATTCTTGTGATTGGCGGGGGCGGTCGTGAACATGCCTTGGCTTGGAAGTTGGCACAGTCTCCGCGCGTGCAGTGTGTCTATGTGGCGCCTGGCAATGCGGGGACAGCCTTAGATGAACGCTTGCAAAACGTGCCTATCAGCGATCTGAATGCGCTGTGCGATTGGGCGATTGCTGAAAAAATACACCTTACCGTGGTGGGACCAGAAGCCCCACTGGCTGCAGGTGCCGT
>CALCNZ010000356.1 GCA_937897625.1 uncultured Flavobacteriales bacterium | reverse complement strand
GCTCTTCCGATCTCTCCAGGATGCGGCGCGACGCCTCGATCGAGCGCTCGCGATGAGCGGCGCCCGGATCGTATTCGGACGGAGCCATCGCCTTGCCGAAACGGACGCGGATGCGCGCCGAGCCGACGGGGAAATTCGCGCCCCGCGGCAGGACGTCGCGCGCCCCGCGGATATGGATCGGCACCACGGGGACGCCAGACTTGCAAGCCAGCAGGCCGGCGCCGGCCTTAGGCTCGGCGATGTTGCCGTCGTGGCTGCGCGTGCCTTCGGGGAAGATCAGGAGGCCTTCGCCGGCCGCCAGCGCGCCGAGCGCCGCACGGATCGCGCCCACTCGGCCGTCCATCATATCGCTCGGACCTATAATATCAAAGCCCGCTTCTGCCTGAGCAATAGCCATCGCAGATAAAATCGGAAGTGTTTCGTCGTTCACTATTTGACCTTCAATCACCAAACCGTCGTGACCGTCTGAACTGTATGGATCCATGGCCACATCGGAAATGAATACCGCTTCTGGAAAACGTTTCTTCAATTCTCGAACTGCTGTCAAATAAAAGTTGGAAGCATCTAAGGAATACGTTGCGTATTTGTCCTTGTGCTTCTCATCTACTGCCGGAAATAGAATAAAATTGGTAACTCCTGCATTCATGCACTCGTCCACTTCAACCATTAATTTCTCTAAGCCAAATCTGGAAATTCCCGGCATGCTTAAAATGGGTTGAAGTGCATTTTTGTCTTCCAACAAAAAAAGTGGATACACCAATTGCTCAAGCGACAATCTTGTTTCGCGAACCATTCCGCGAACGGAGGCGTTAGCTCTATTTCTTCTCGGACGAATGCGCATTACAACAACTCTGATTCAACATTTGACTTCATGATATTGAACAACGAATCTTGCTCTTTCGCCAACTTCAACACGTCTTCATCTTTCATGGTTTTGAAGAACGCATCGTCCTTAATTGCAGAACCCTCAGGAATTTCCTTCAAATTCAATTTGTAATTCACCACCTCATCTTTCAACGAGTTAATCATTGAAACACGCTCAGACAATTCATTCACACGAAGGATACCCATGCTATCTAAAGGCGATTGCGTTAACGTTGAAATCTCTTTTTCAGCAGCAGCAATTTCCTTATCTAAATCCGTTACCAAGGCATTTTGCTTCGACAATACACCTTGCTGAGTGGTGCGTGCTTGCTTTAATATTTCTGTTTCAGAATCGAAACATGCAACCAAACTAATCGCCAACATCATTCCTAAAACTACTCCTAACTTTTTCATATTTTGATTTTTATTTTTTCACTTTTATATCCGACTTCTTCGGCACTGGATCATAGCCACTGCTTCCCCAAGGATGACAACTTAAAATTCGTTTTCCTCCTAGATAAATTCCTTTAACAACCCCCCATTCTTGAATTGCCTCGACTGTATAAGCGCTGCACGTAGGCTGATATCTGCAATTCGATCCCAACCAAGGAGAAATAAACGCCTGGTAAAAACGAATGGGCAAAATAAAAAGCCATTTCAATAATCTAGACAAATTTACTCGTATTTAGTTCAAGGAAAGTTAATGTATGACAAGAAAATCGCATAGAGAATTGCTGGTACTAACAAAATTCGAGTAACCATGTTCGCGTGAATACGCAGAAGGCGATTCAATGTAACAGAAATCAGTAAAATTACCGAGATGCAAAGCAGCTGTCCCAATTCAACGCCTATGTTGAAACCAACTAATTTTCCGACTAAGCTTTCGCCTTTCATAACCATCATTTTCAATTCGGTTGAAATGGCCGATCCATGAATGAATCCGAAAAGTGAAATTACCAGGATGGTTTTCCATGGAATCGTGGTTGTTTCCGTTGGTGAAATTAACCGTTGAATTCCGCGAACAAGAATAGTTAAGGGTATTGCAAATTCCACCCACTTCAACGGAATCATAGGAAAATTGAACATCACTGCGCAAGCCGCGGTGGCGTGTCCAAGTGTGAAGCCCGTAATAGACCAGAGCAACATACGCCTATCATTGAAGGTGAGGCCTATGGCCAACACCCACAAAAACAAGATGTGATCAATGGCACCCTTGTTTATAATATGAAATATCCCGTGCTGTATGTCCTCTAGAAGCGTCATGAAAATTACACTTCTTAATACTTCTTCTTGAATTTCTTCTTCTTGTTGTTGTTGTTACGCTTCTTGTTGTTTCGGTAACTGTCTTCAACAAAGTCATTGTATTTAGACCCTTGAATGGTCTTCACAGCGTGTATCTCTTGAATATTATCCACGGACAACTTCGCTGAACTCAAATATTTCAAATCTTCTAGAATCACGTCATCAGTGATGGTCGCGCGATTCCAGTTCAATGCGTTTTGCTTCATAAGCGTTGCAATGGAACGCGTGAAGTTCATTTTTTCCTCTCCTTCCTCCATTGCCACACACTTGTCAATCATCTTCTCGACATATCTTCCATAGTGTCCGAATTTAACTGGTCCTTGCGGATAGCTAATACGATCTGGCTTTACAGCAAACTGTGAAGGTTCTGGTTTGGGATAGGGCGAATCGACATCTAAGCGAAAATCGCTCATGATGTGCAAGTGATCCCAAAGCTTGTGATTGAAATCTTCCATGTCGCGCAAGTATGGGAACAATTGACCCATTACTGAAATAATAGCTTTGCAGCAACGTGCACGCTCATCGCGGTCTTCAAGAGTTATTGCGTACTGCACCATCTTCTGAATATTTCTTCCGTATTCGGGTAATGTAATTTCAGGACGCGCGCTATTCATCTCTAACGGCACAACAACATCTGGCTTCTGAAAGCGGTGGGGATTCATAATAAATTTAAATGAGGTCTAACAAATATACACTACAATTAAGCGCCTACAATTTTCAGTTTGGCGAATTTTAACAAGAGTTGCTTTTGTCCTTCGGAAGGAAAGAAAACAGTTGCCTTTTCATTCGGGCTCTCACCTTCCACTTTAATGACTTTTCCTTTCCCAAATTTTTCATGTTGAACCTCCACTCCTACTTGAATTTCATGCGGCAAAGCCCAGTCTCCAGCCGGAAGCGGAACTGGTGCGTTCATATCTACTTTTTTCAACTTGCTCGTATCTATCTGAGGCGGCATTGGCGGAGGTGGAGTTGAAGAAGGTGGAAAAGAAGACTTCGGCTTGTCTTGCAAGGGAAGTTTGTTTATTCCACCACTGAACTTGCTTCGCTCTGCTCCAAAGTCGAACGACTTCGATTGCGGAGGTGTCTTCTTTCCAGAGGTAGTCTCCAAAAACTTCTCGTCAATTTCTTCAATAAATCTTGAAGGCTCACAATAGGTGAACTGTCCCCATTTAAAGCGCGAATTCGCATAAGAAAGAATCGCTCTTTTCTCGGCACGTGTTAAGGCCACGTAAAACAATCTTCGTTCTTCTTCTAAGTCTTCACGCGCATTCAGAGACATCTGCGACGGAAATAGATTCTCTTCCATGCCAACAATAAACACATTCGCAAACTCCAATCCCTTGGCAGAGTGAATGGTCATTAGCGATACGCTTTTCGATTCGTCTACATCTGAACTTTCGGTATCTGTAAGCAATGCTACATCTATCAAGAAATCTGACAATGAAGGAACAGAACCATCTTCCAATTCACGTTCGGAAAACTCTTTCAATCCGGCTAATAATTCCTGAATATTCTCAACGCGCGCAACGCCTTCGGGGGTGCGGTCTGCATTCACTTCCACCAATAAACCGGAAGCCGCAGCAATGTGCATACCCAGATCGTAAGCCGGTTTCGTAGTTAGCTCCGTGGCAAAACTTTGAATCATGGTCACGAATTCATTCAGCTTGTTTGCAGTGGCTCCAGAAATTCCCACTTCGAAGCAACGCGCAATCATCTCCCAAATGCTAATCTCACGCTCCGATGCGCCCACGATCAATTTCTCTAAAGTCGTTTTTCCAATCCCTCGCGCCGGATAATTAATTACCCGCTTCAACGCTTCTTCGTCTTTGTGATTTGCCGTTAGGCGGAAGTACGCCAACAAATCTTTGATCTCCTTGCGTTGGTAGAAACTTAATCCACCGTAAATCTTGTATGGAATATTTAATTTTCGAAGGGCTTCCTCCATGGCACGCGACTG
>CALCNZ010000355.1 GCA_937897625.1 uncultured Flavobacteriales bacterium | reverse complement strand
TTTTGTTCTTTCATGAACGATTCAATTTTACTCAAAGCAGGCTTCACTCCACCAGAAAAATCAATGTGATTGTCCTTCACCAAAATCATATCATACAATGCATAGCGATGATTAACTCCGCCACCTATACGAACAGCTTCCTTTTCAAAGTATCGAAAATTCGGCGTGGTCTTTCTGGTGTCTAAAAGTTTGCAATTTGTATGCGCAATCATTTTTGTCAGTCGATAAGTTTCAGTGGCTATGCCGCTCATGCGTTGCATTACATTCAGCACCAAACGTTCGATGGTTGTAATGCTCTGACTTTTTCCTTCCACATAAAAAGCAATGTCGCCTTTTTTAACAAGAGTACCGTCTTGAAGGAGTGTTGTTATTTTTAATGAAGGGTCAAAAGCATGAATGATTTTTTCAGCAATCGCAATTCCTGCGAGAACGCCGTTGTCTTTAACAATGAGTTGCGCTTTGCCAATTGCATCATTGGGAATTGTTGCGAGTGTTGTAAAATCACCTGGGCCAATATCTTCCTTTAGAGCTTCAGCAAGCCAATTGTCAAAGTCGAATACATTCATATTGCGAAGTTATGAATTCCCTTCTTCGAATAGTTAACTTTGGGCGTATGATTAAAAAGGTGTTCTTACTTTTAGCCTTGGCCTTTCTTTTTCAATCGGAAGGAAATGCGCAACTTTTGCCGTGGTATTATGAAGTGGATGAAAATTTTCTTTTGGGGAAAACCAGTTTCGAAAGCGATGGGCGATTCAGTTTGGTTTCAAGTTCGGGAAGTACGAAGTCTTGCTATTTATTGGTTGAAGTGAATGGGGCATTTGAGCAAATGGCTGCTGCTGCTCAGAAGGAAGGTGTGATTTTAAAGGTTATTTCAGGTGGAAGGAATTTCAACATGCAAAAAGCTATTTGGGAAAAAAAGTGGAATACCCGTCGTCCGAATTTCAAATCGGATAAAGAAACAGCCTTAGATATTTTGAAGTACAGTTCCATGCCCGGAACTTCGCGACACCATTGGGGCACCGATGTAGACATTAACTCACTTGAGCCGAGTTACTTTGCAAGTGGAAAGGGTAAGAAGGAATACGATTGGTTGCAAAAGAACGCAGGATCTTTTGGTTTTTGTCAGACGTATGACAACAAACAAACAAGCGGTCGCTCTGGTTATTCCGAAGAGAAATGGCACTATTCGTACATGCCCATTTCAACTGTCTTGCTGAACCAATACAATGCAAAAATTGTTTACGAAGAGATTAGCGGTTTTGTCGGCAGTCAGACTGCGAAAGAGGTGGAAATGATTCGTGCTTATGTGAATGGAATTGCAGGAGGCTGCAACACTCTTACTTCTCCTTAATTAGTTTTTTCAAATCGTTTCCAATGTCTTTTCTGAAATACTTTCCAGAGAAAGAAATGGTGTCTGCTGCTTCGTTGCTCTTTCCTAGGGCTTCGTGAAGAGAAGCGCCATAGGCAGTTGCGGCTATTACTCTTCCTCCATTGCTTACGATTTTTGCGCCGCTTTTTTTTGTTCCTGCGTGAAAGACAATGCTGTCGTGCACTTCGTCTAAGGCTGAAATCTCTTTCCCTTTTTCATAGGACTCTGGATATCCTTTTGAGACGAGCATGGTGGTGGTGCAATAACGTTGGTCAACGTGAATGTCGCATTCTCCGAGCGTTTGTGTAGCTATACCTTCGAATAAATGCAGGAGGTCGCTTTTAATTCTAGGAATTACAACTTCGGTTTCGGGATCGCCCATTCGGCAGTTGTATTCAATAACATAAGGTTCATTTCCAACTTTAATAATTCCAAAGAAGATGAAGCCACGGTAGTCGATGCCGTCTGCTTTCAATCCTTTCATGGTAGGAATAATAATTTGTGCTTCAATTTTGTCTATGAATTCAGGTGTGCAAAAAGGTACGGGTGAAACGGCGCCCATGCCTCCTGTATTCAACCCCAAGTCACCTTCTCCAATGCGCTTGTAATCTTTTGCTTCGGGAAGAATTTTATAATTGTTTCCGTCTGTCATAATGAAGACAGAGCATTCAATGCCTTTTAAGAACTCTTCGATGACAACGGTGCTTGAAGCTTCTCCGAATTTTTTATCGGATAGCATGGCCTTTAATTCTTTCTTGGCGGCTGCGAGGTCATCTAAAATAACTACCCCTTTTCCAGCCGCCAATCCAGAAGCTTTTAAAACGTAGGGAGCTTTTAAAGTTTCGAGATAAGCTTGACCTTCCTTTAGGGTTGCGTGAGTAAACGAACCGTATTTCGCGGTTGGAATGCCGTGTTTCATCATGAATTGTTTCGCGAAGTCTTTGCTTCCTTCTAATTGCGCAGCAATTGAATTTGGTCCGATAACAGAAACACCGTTTAGTGCTTTGTCTTTTTCAAAGAACTCAACAATGCCTTGAACGAGTGGATCTTCAGGACCAACAATCACCATTTTAATTCCATGTTCGATAATCGCTTTCTTAATGGATTTGAAATCTGTTGGGTCTATGGGTAGGTTGGTTCCGAGCGCTTCGGTACCTGCGTTTCCCGGCGCGATATAAATGTTATGGATAAGTGAACTTTGTGAAATCTTCCATGCAAAAGCGTGCTCTCTACCACCGGAACCTAAGATCAATACATTCATGCTCTGAGTTTTTTACAAAGAAACAATGCATTAACGGCTCTCTCAATTCAACTTACTAACAGAAAAAAGCCTTCGAGGTAAGATATTTGGGTTTATTGTTGAAAAATGCCTATATTTGCACCTGAAATTAAGTAATTGAACAATGAGAGAGGGGCGCTTAACCCCTCTTTTTTTTAGTCATGATAACAGTAGCAGAAATAGAAAATTTGGTGAACGCCAAGATAGCCGAAACGGATACGTTGTCCGATGCTTTTATTGTTTCCATTTCCGTTCGTCCGGGTAACGCAATTGAGGTTCTCCTTGATAAAGACTCTGGATTGAATGTGGAAGATTGCAAAAAAGTAAGTCGACATATTGAGTCTTCTCTCGATCGTGAAAAAGAGGACTTCTCAATGGAAGTTTCTTCTCCGGGAGTTGGTAAGCCTTTGGTGGTTCACAGACAGTACGTTAAGAATATTGGAAGAACAGTGAAGGTGAAAGTAGGTGAGGGAGAGAAATACGAAGGTGAATTAGCCGAGGTTAGTGAGAGTGGAATTGTGTTGAAGTACCAAGAAAAAGAGGCACTTCCTGGAAAAAAGAAAAAAGAATGGGTGGAAAAAACAATCACCCTTGCATTTGATAACATAAAAGAAACCAAAGTAGTAATACGTTTTAATTAACCTTGTCATTATGAAAGGACTAAACCTGATAGAGTCTTTTGCAGACTTTAAAGAATTCAAAAACATCGACCGCGAGACGATCACAAACATCTTGGCGGAAATGTTCAAAGCTATGATTGTTAAGCGCTGGGGCGCTGAAGATGGCTTCGACATCATTATTAACGCTGAACGTGGCGACTTAGAAATTTGGCGCACGCGTCAAGTTGTTCCAGACGGAGAACTTGATGACGAGGTGGCTGAAATTGAAGTGAGCATGGCTCGCAAGATTGTAGACGATCTTGAAGTAGGTGAAGAATTGATTGAAGAAATCAAAATCGAAGATTTCGGTCGCCGAAACATTATGGCCATGGGTCAAGTGTTGAAGAATCGTATTCAAGAATTAGAGAAAGATCATATCTATCAGAAGTACAAGGAGCGTATTGGAGAAATTATCTCGGGTGAAGTTTACCAAGTATGGAAGCGTGAGATTCTTGTACTCGACGATGAGAACAATGAATTGATTATGCCAAAGGATCAGCAAATTCCTTCTGACTTCTACAAAAAAGGAGATACTATTCGTGCGGTTGTTTACCGCGTTGATTTGCGCAACAACAGTCCGCAAATTATTCTTTCGAGAACAGCTCCAGAATTCTTGGAGAAATTGTTCGAGCAAGAAGTTCCGGAGGTATTTGATGGATTAATTACCATTAAGAAAATTGTTCGTGAGCCAGGTGAGCGCGCGAAGGTTGCTGTTGAAAGCTACGACGATCGTATTGATCCAGTTGGTGCTTGCGTGGGTATGAAGGGTTCACGTATTCACGGTATTGTTCGTGAATTGCGTAACGAGAATATCGACGTTATTCACTACACGACAAATGAGAATTTATTAATCGCACGCGCATTGGCTCCTGCGAAAATTTCAAGTATTAGCATCGACAAAGACAATGCGAAAGCAGACGTGTTCTTGAAGCCTGATCAAGTTTCTTTAGCAATTGGTAAAGGTGGACACAACATTCGTCTTGCAGGAAGATTGTGCGGATATGAATTGGATGTTTATCGTGAAACTGATGTTGACATTGATGATGTGGATTTGGAAGAATTCTCAGACGAAATCGACAGCTGGATTATCGACGAATTGAAATCGATTGGTTGCGATACCGCTCGTTCAGTTCTTGAAATCCCGAAAGAAGATTTGGTGAAGCGTACAGATTTAGAGGAAGAAACCATTGATGAGGTATTGAGTATTTTGAAATCTGAGTTCGAATAATTCGTTTCGGTTTTCGAGGTGTGCTCGCACACAGTTCAATGTGTTAAATAGATTTTATAAGGAACGGGAATAGATTTATGTCAGAAACAAAAGGACCACAACGCTTAGGTAAGGCCGCTACTAACTTGAATGTTAGTAAGGATACCATTATTGAATTCCTTAAGAAGAAAGGGGTTGAAGTGGATAATAATCCAATGGCGAAAATTGAGGCTGAAGTATATGATATGCTTAGCGCGGAATTTTCGACGGACCAAAAAGCGAAAGAGGTTGTTCAAGCTGCTGCCACGAAATTGCGTGAATCGCGCGAGTCGTTAAGCATCTCGGACAATAAGAAAAGAAAAGACGGAGAGAGCGAGGAGATGTCAGACATTGATTTGGCAAAATTTAAGCGTCCGGAAGCAGAGGTGGAAAAACCTGTTGCAAAGGCAGAACCGACTGAGGAACCTGCTGCAAAGCAAGAGAAGCCGGTTAAAGTTGAGGAAGTTAAGGTAGAAGAAACGCCGGTTGAAGTAGCGGCCCCTGCGGAAGTAGTGCCAGTTGCTGTGCAAGCAGAAGAGCGTAATCCAAATGAAGTTAAGGTAATCGGAAAGATTGATCTTTCTTCTATGGAAAAGCCGAAGCGCGGAAAGAAGGCTCCTGAACCTAAAAAAGAGGAGCCGAAAAAAGCCAAAAAAGAAGAGCCGAAAGTAGAGATTCCTGTAGCGACGCCAGAGCCTGCGCCGGAACCCGTGGTTGTGAAACCAGAGGTTGTAGAAAAGGAGCTTATTCGCGTGAATGTAGAGAAATTGGCTGGACCAAAGTTGATGGGGAAAATCGTTCTTCCAACAACTCCGGAAAAGAAATCGCCTGCGGCTACAGCTGCTGAAAACAAGGAGAAGCGTAAGCGTAAGCGAATTTCAAAAGTAGACATTGGCCGTCAGCAAGAAATAGATAAGAAGAACGCTAACAAGCCAACACGCACGCCTTATGTTGCGCAGCCCAAAGCGGCTCCAACAGAGACCGATATTCAAAATCAGATTAAAGAAACGCTGGCACGTTTAGGTGTCGGTGGTAAATCGAAATCTTCAAAAAACAGAAGAGATAAGCGCTCTCAAGTAGCTCGTCGTAGCGAACAAGAAGCTGCGCGTATGCTCGAAGAGAACGCAGTACTGAAATTAACTGAGTTCGTAACGGTAAGCGAGTTGGCTACGTTAATGTCTCGAAACGCTACTGAGATTATTGCAGCTTGCATGCAGTTGGGAATTTTCGCATCGATTAACCAACGTTTAGATGCTGAAACCATTGCAATTGTTGCAGAAGATTTCGGATACCAAGTTGAATTTGTGGGCGCGGAAGTAACCGATGCAATTACAGAAGAGTTAGACAACGAAGAAGATCTTCAATCTCGACCTCCGGTAATTACCGTAATGGGACACGTTGACCACGGTAAAACATCGCTTCTCGATTACATTCGTAAAGCAGACGTATTATCGGGTGAGGCCGGTGGAATTACGCAGCACATTGGTGCTTACACCGTAACACTTCCGAACGGAAAGAAAATAACATTCTTAGATACTCCAGGTCACGAAGCGTTTACCGCTATGCGTGCTCGTGGAGCTCAAGTAACCGACTTAGCAATTATTGTAATTGCTGCAGACGACAGCGTTATGCCTCAAACAAAAGAGGCCATTAGCCACGCGCAAGCGGCGGGTGTTCCAATGATATTCGCGTTCAATAAAATGGACAAGCCAGATGCCAATGCAGAACGCTTGAGAGAACAACTTTCTCAAATGAATATCTTGGTGGAAGAGTGGGGTGGAAAGTTCCAGACGCAAGAAATTGCTGCGAAGAAAGGAATGAACATCGA
>CALCNZ010000354.1 GCA_937897625.1 uncultured Flavobacteriales bacterium | reverse complement strand
ACATTGCAGCAAACGAACGCGCGAAAGAAAACCTCGATGCATATCGCGAACGAGCAAACGGAAAAGCATTGAGTGAAGTGGAAGCTTATCTTACAGCGTTATACGGACTTATGGTTCTGCGTTTGCGCAAGCAAGAGATTTCTGAAGAGACGAAAGATGCGATGAAAACATTTTCAGATGTGATGATTCTGTTGGCGCTTCAGTACAACAAAATGAAAAAAGGAGAGTCGGTTCAACACTTGAACTAATCGAAGACAATCGTCACTGGACCGTCGTTTACCAATTCAACTTTCATATCGGCACCAAAGATTCCCGTTTCAACTTTTGAGATCCGTTTTTTCATTTCAGCAAAAAAAAATTCATAGAGCGGAATGGCTTGTTCCGGACGAGCGGCTTCAATAAAGCTCGGACGGTTTCCCTTCTTCGTGTCGGCATACAACGTGAATTGACTCACGAGCAATGCACTTCCATTTACATCTAAAACACTCTTGTTCATCTTTCCTTCTTCATCGGAAAAGATGCGCAACTTCACAATTTTTTCGAGAGTAGGAAGAATACTTTCTTCGGTGTCGTTGGAAGAAAATCCAATGAGCAAAAGCATGCCGTGATCAATGCTTCCAACAATTTTGGAATCTACTTTCACGGAAGCGCTTGATACACGTTGAAGCACAATTTTCATGTTGAAGGTTATTCAGGTTTTACAATTCCACTTTCAAAAAGAAACACGTCGGTTGTTTCAGAATTTCGAACCAACATCCATCCTTTTTCTTTGTTGAATTTCACAATATCGAGATGTCCGAACTTACTTCTGTCCCAACGCGTGGTGTCTTTTCCATGAAGAAGAATGGTTGGAAAAACAGTTTTGTTGTATTCTGAAATGAGCCATCTTCTTCTTTCGTAATGCGGAATGTAGGTGGAAGGGAAGTCGGCTTGAAGGCATTGACAGCCGTAGGTTACAGGCTGTTCAGGCGTATCTCCGGTTACAGCAATAAGCAGTGAAGGATTTTCACCGAAAGCTTTCATTTCTGAACATTGTTTCTTCAAATCGTCAATGCGCACCACATGCACATACCACGCTTTCTCTTTGTCAATGGCGTTTTCCAGTAACGGCGAAAAGCAAAACAATTTTATTCCGAAGGAAATGAATGCGAGGGTGAGTGCCATCCGATTGAATTTCTTTTTCTTTTTTGTTGAAAGGAAAGAATAAACGTAAAGCGAAATGAATACAAACACGAAAGGAATGGCGAGGAAAAATCTTCCACCTGAGAAGAAAAGGGAATAGCCGCTTTCCTTTGTTTTTTCCATGAAGAAGGAACCCACAATGGCGAAGAGAACGAAAGCAATGGCCCACGCTTCGACATGCTTTTTCTTCTTCCACAAAAAATAAATAGCAAGTGGAAACAAGAGCAAACTTATAAATCCGAAGCGCCAGAAAAATGGTGAAACCTGATCAAAATAATTGTTGAAGCGCAAGAGGGTTTCAATAAAACTGTTCCAGCTGAGTTTTACGCTAGGTGCTACGTGAATAAGCAGTTCCGGATGTTCTTTGTAGAAGACGTGGTTGAGGTAAAAGGGGACAAGTCCAACAATAAATCCCATTCCAAAAAAGAGGGCTGCACGCCTTAAGAATTTCTTGTTCCAATGAATGCTTGGAATAATGAGTGGAAGAAGCAACGCGCTGTTCAAATTTCCATAGAGCCCTAATCCAATGAAAAGTCCGGCAAATACAAGTGCGAGATTGTTTCGAAAATATTTCCAACAGAAAATTCCAAGACTCACGAAAAAGATTCCACCAACGAATCCGCGCGGAATAGCTGTAAGCAAGCTGTATTCGAGCGGAAGCAAAAGGCAAACGAGTAAAGGAATGAGTGCGGTTTGTGTGTTCGTTTTTCGTTTAAAGTAAATGGCTAAAAGGAAAAACGGAGTGGTGGAAAGCAAGATCGGAAGAGCGTCGTGTAGGGAAAGAGTGTCTTCGCCTGTGTAGATCT
>CALCNZ010000353.1 GCA_937897625.1 uncultured Flavobacteriales bacterium | reverse complement strand
AGGGGAACAAAGAACGATTTGTACCCATTGGGGAAGAAGCTATGAAATGGATTCAATATTATTTTGAACACATGCGAAATCATATGAAGTTGGCGCCTGGACACGAAGATTTCGTTTTTCTAAATAGAAGGGGAAAGAAATTAAGTCGCATGTACATCTTCACTATAATTCGAGAAAGCTGCGTTGCACTTAGCATTCAGAAGCAAGTGAGTCCGCATACATTTCGCCACTCCTTCGCCACACATTTGGTTGAAGCTGGAGCGGATTTGCGCGCGGTTCAGGAAATGCTTGGTCATTCGAGCATTACGACCACAGAAATCTACACCCACATTGATCGTTCAAAGCTGAAGGAAGAAATTCAATTGTTTCACCCGCGCTATGGAAAAAACTAATCTATCCAAGCATTCACGTTTTTTTACAAAGACTTAATACACTTGTAATCATCAAATAGGCTCATGCCATGCCTATATTTGACTTCCATTTGAAATTATGAAAAAGTATATCTTCTTTTCCATTTTGTGCCTTGTTTGTTTAATGACTCAAGCACAAACTTTAAGCATCACTTCGAACGACATGACCTTGTGTCCAGGAGAAAGCGCAACGCTCACGGCAACTGCAGATCTTCCAAATCGTGTGTTGAATTTTCCGCGAGCTGCCAACCAAACCATTGTCTTGAACAATGTGCCTGCACAAACCATTGGCACGTTCAGCTATGAGTTTTGGTTCAACACGCCAGATTCAATTGTTCTGCTTCCTGAGCATGTCGATGGAATTGGAATTTATGACGGACAAGCTGGACAGAATTATGCGGTATACCCTCAGAGTATTTTTAGCGGTGTTCAAAGACGCTCATCCGGAATTTCTGTTGGAAAAAATGGAATCTCGGTTATGGAGCAAAGTCATCAATTTTCAGCAGCTCGTTTGACCTATGCCGCAAATTTGACTGGATGGCACCATTGCGCCGTTGTCTATACTTCCAATAATTTCGAACTTTTCTTAGATGGAGTTTCTGTTGGAACCCGATTGAATGGGTCTAACTACGCCAATAATAATTATGGTGTCCCCTTAACGGTAGCGTTCCGTCCAAATCTTGGAAATTTTTATCCCGCCTTGGGGGGAATTGACGCAGACCCTAATGATGGGTTCCTTGGACAAATAGATGAATTTCGTATTTGGAAGACGGCTTTGTCTGCAGCAGATGTAAGCGCTATTTACAATCGGAAATTAATCTCAGCGAATATGCAGAATGTGATTGTTCACATGCCATTCGATATGGGAAGCCAAGCCAACTTCAGCACCATTACTTCGAGTCCTGCGATAAGTATTGTTGCTCCTGGCGCAACCGCTGGAGTAACTTTTCCACCAGCAGTCATTCCTCAGATAGGGACATTCGCTGGAACTACATTAGCCGCTGCTGTGTATAACCCATTTGCTATTGGCTATGTCTGGAACGACGGCACCATTGGAAACACTTTGGTAGTCTCTCCTACTGCTGCATCCACTACCTACACTTGTTCAGCTACAGCTGGAACTTCGAATTCCAGCGGTACGATATCTCTTGCTGTTTCGAATCCGACGGCATCAATATCTTCTTTAGACCCTTCCGTTTTTTGTGCTGACACATCGGCTGTGTTAACCGCCAATATTGGTACAGCTTATTTGTGGAACACCGGCGACACCACTTCGTTTATTTCGGTTGACACGACAGGAGTGTATACCGTTGCTGTTACCAATGTCGACAACTGTGTGGCAACTTCTACTGGCTTTTCGATAACAGTAAATCCGCTTCCGAATCCAATTATTACTGCTTTATCGGCTACGACCTTTTGTGAAGGAGATAGCGTTCTTTTAGCAAGCAGCATTGATTCGTTGTATTTATGGAATACAGGTTCAATGGATAGCACCATCGTTGTTCATTCTTCGGGCGATTATACGGTAACGCTGACGAATATTTTCAATTGTTCAGCAACTTCCGCACCCGTTAACGTTGTTGTAAATCCGAATCCGGTTGCGACGATTGTGGCTAACGGTTCCACTTCTTTTTGTTTTGGAAACGACGTTCAATTGACTTCAACAAATGGTATTCCTTCTTGGTCTACCGGATCAAGCGATACTACGATAACTGTAACTCAAACTGAAATGATTCACTTGCTAGTTACTAACGAATTCGGTTGTACAGACACCGACTCGCTAGGCATTACGGTCTTTGAACTACCTATTGTTACAGCTGCT
This sequence comes from uncultured Flavobacteriales bacterium, assembly GCA_937897625.1. GTDB lineage: Bacteria > Bacteroidota > Bacteroidia > Flavobacteriales_D > Sanyastnellaceae > CAIZGX01. The sequence goes on along the minus strand of CALCNZ010000353.1, from coordinate 1,520 downwards.
GCAGACACTTCCGTTTGTATTTCGAATGGACCTTTTGCCTTGGTTGCAACTCCTGATTTGGGGACATGGACTGGCGTGAATGTTTCCAACAACACGTTCATTCCAACGACCGAAGGAACGTTCGGTTTTGAGTATTCGTTCACCGACGGCAATGGATGCACCAATATTGATTCAACCTACTTCACTGTAGCTGTTCCTCTTCAAATGACTGCAGGATCTGATGTTTCTGTTTGCTTACCAAGCGACACCGTGAATTTGGCATTAAACGCTTCCCCAATTGGAGGAACATGGACTGGAACCGATGTCTCTGCCGAAGGCACCGTTCTTCCTGTAGCTTCAGGAAACTTTGCTTACGTATACGCATTCCAAGATCTATGCGCCACAAACGACACGGTGTACATTCATGCTTATGACACTCCTGCACCGCCTGTGATTGGAGGCGAATTGTTCATTTGTAAAAATGTCCCTTCTCCGCTTTGGTCTAATTACGTTGGAGGAAATGTCTGGACTACCACTGCCGTAACAGACACAATTTACATTGTAGACTCAGGAACTTATGGGGTGACCTACACTGACGATCATGGTTGTTCATCTTTCTCAGAAGTCGTGGTGCAGCAATATCCTGAACCGCAGGTTCCAATAATTTCAGGAGAACCTAATGCCGTTTACAGCAATACATACTCATACGCAGTGGCGCAGCTTGCAGATTACACCTACAACTGGACTGTGACAGGAGGAACCATTGTTTCCGGGCAAGGAACTAACACCATTGATGTTGTTTGGGATCAGTTTGTAACTGGAACAGGGACCATACAAATGACTTGGGCCAATGCTTATGGATGTGAGAGCACTCAAATTTATTCTGTGAATGTCGATGTGTCGGTTCAAGAAATGCTTGCTTCCAACCTACGCGTTTATCCGAACCCTACACGCGATGTGGTAAACATTCAATGGGACTTTGTGAACGAGCACACTTACCTAACGGTATACGACAACACTGGAAAACTTCTTTCGACCCAAAAACTGAATCCCCAATCTTTCAACGTTATTGATTTGAGCGGATACGAAAACGGCGTTTATCAATTGCGATTAAGCAATGAGAACGCCGTAGTTGTGAAAGCAATCGTAGTAACGCGTTAATTACGCGTTACGTCCAACTGCATTTAAATCTTCAAATGCTTGCTTCAAGCGAGCAACGAATTCCTTTTCACCTTCGCGCAACCAAACGCGTGGGTCGTAGAATTTTTTGTTCGGCTTGTCGTCGCCGTCTGGATTTCCAATTTGATTTTGCAAGTACGCTGCTTTGCTTGACATGTAGTTACGAATTCCAACCATGTAGGCGTATTGCATATCGGTATCGATATTCATTTTCACTGCGCCGTAAGAGATGGCTTCGCGAATCTCTTCACGTGAAGAACCGCTTCCACCGTGGAATACAAAGTTCACTGGTTTAGCACCCGTGTTGAATTTATTCTGAATGAACTCTTGCGAGTTGTTCAAGATAATTGGAGAAAGCTTTA
>CALCNZ010000352.1 GCA_937897625.1 uncultured Flavobacteriales bacterium | reverse complement strand
GGGCCGATTCGTTGAAGAAAAACGAATACACCTTGTTAGTCCCATCCGACGCGGTTCTTCGTGTTAAGGGGCTCGATAAATATCAGGCATTGGTTCCTTCAAATAATAGAGCTGCACTGAATAAAGAAATCGGACATCATTTAATTCCAGGCCGGATCTCCTTTGTAAATCTTCAAGATACCGTTTTGAAAAACGTAATCGGAGAAAGCTTAATCTATTCTTCTTCCACCAAGCGACTTGCTGAGTTTGAAATTACAGCGGTTGAGCGGGATCTTAAAATTGGACGAGTAGTCAGAATAAGGTAGGAGAGAGTAAGAAGGAACTTCGTTCTTCAATCTTTCAGATTAATCACTACGTGATCAATTCTTCGAATCAATCGCTTTGCGATCAATCGTTCCGATTAATCTGTAGGATTGATCACCGAAGGTGATTGATTGCCTCGCAATTGATCTGACGAAGTCAGATTGATCGCCTTGGCGATTTAAGCGTAATGACTCATGAGTTCCAACCGCAACAATCTCAATGCATTCTCAATAGCCGGATTTCCCACAGCTGCTTCCATCTCTAAAACGAAATTGCTGAGGTACATGCTGTTGTCGTTGGGATTCACTTTTGAATATGAAACTTTAAACAGTTCAGAGATGTCGCTTTTCGCTTGTTGAATGCTCGCCCACGTGTGTTCACTTACATACATCTGCAGCGAAACGTTGTGGTCGAATTCTTCGCGGATGTTTCGAATCATTTCCAACTGCAATAAGGTGCACGTCATTCCAGGACGATTGCTGCGCAGAACCACGCTACTCGGACGAGATCTTTCCAACATAACAATTAATCTTTCGTAGGCAGAAAGACGCAAAGACGCTAACGCATTTGCATTTGCTTTGCGCGATTCCAACTGCCAGCGTTGCTCGTTATGGCGGTGCTGCTTTTCCATCAAAAAGAAAATAATCGTTCCTGCAATAACCAAGCTTAGTGCGACCAATAGAAATGTAAGAGATGCGTTCATGTTGCAAAGAAACTTCTTAATATGTTAAACTGCAAATGCTATATTTGAAGGGTATGAAGTATGCATTCTTTTTTCTATTCGTCCTAACCTTTGGAATGGCCATAGGTCAGCCTCTCGTTCGGTCGTACACCACACCTGTTAGTGCCGATGGCTTTTATCTCCAGAACCCATGGGCAGGTGGATTAAACTCCTGTCAGATTTCGAAAATAGATGTCAACGACGACGGTGTGAAGGATCTTTTTATTTTCGATCGGATTGGTTCACGCATTTCCGTATTCGTGAATATGGGAGATGTGCAAGGACAATCGTTTTACAGATACACGCGAGAATACAATGCTGCATTTCCAACCGGACTAACCAATTGGGTGCTCCTTCGCGATTACAACTGCGATGGGAAGGAAGATATTTTCGCGAGCTATTACAGTGGAATATTGTTGTGGAAGAACACGTCTACTAACGGCGTGTTGTCTTTCGAGCCAGTGAACAATGGAGCGTCCATTGAATCTGATTACGATTTCGGAAGTCCGTTTACCGCGCCAATATACACCGTGAGCGTTGACATTCCATCGATAGACGATTTCGACGGCGACGGCGACATGGATATTTTTGCTTACACTGAGCAATCTACCACGGTTTACTATTTTCAATGTCTTCAAGTGGAAGATGGAAATTGCGACCTTGTTCATTACAACTGCGCCAATCGCTGTTACGGAATGTTCGGAGAGAGCCCGGAAAGTTTTGCGATAGTAAAAGGCGCAGATTTTAGTTGCGGATTCAATGTAACCAATCCGCATACGAGCACACAGATGCACACGGGAAGCTCCATTTGCTCAATAGATTTAGACAACAACGGTATTAAAGATTTTGTGATTGGTGATGTCTCTGAAAATAATCTAGCTTCTATTTATTTTGAAGATGCAATAAATGGACTCGATAGCGCAACCGCCGTTCATTTCGATTTCCCAGCCCAAGAGGGGGCCAATGTCCCCGTTAATTTAACCTTGTTTCCTGCAGCTTATTATGTAGACGTTAACAACAATGCGGTAAGTGATTTGTTGGCTTCGCCCAACTCGTATGCTTCGGCAGAAGACGTGAACAGCATGTGGCTCTTCAACAACTCAGGAAGCGAAAGCGCTCCAGTTTTTCAATTTACACAAGACGATTTTCTTCAACACGATATGATTGAATTAGGCACTGGAGCATACCCTGTTTTGGAAGATGTAAATGGCGACGGATTGAAAGATCTCTTTATTACGAATCGAAAATACTTCGATCCTGTAACACCGAGTAACAACCATACTTCGCGAATTTATTGTTATTTGAACAATGGCTCAGCCACCGTTCCTTCATTCGATTTTACTTCGAATAATTGGTTGCCTTTAGCAACAGATACGCTTGATAGTAAGTACTTGACTTTTGGAGACGATGATGGCGATGGCGACAAAGATTTATTGATTGGCGTTCAAAACGGTTATCTGGTTCGCTATGAAAATTCGGCGAATGCGAGTGGATTAGTTTTTTCAGACAATGGGGTGTTGCTGAAAGACAGCAACGGTGTGACCATTAGATCGGAAGAGCGT
>CALCNZ010000351.1 GCA_937897625.1 uncultured Flavobacteriales bacterium | reverse complement strand
TGTGCTCTTCCGATCTCCCCGAATAAGTGATCAAGTGGGTTCTGAATGCCATGTCGGCGGGGTCTATGTCTCTGGGTAACTCCAAGCCACTGTGGGCGCAAACTTTCACGCGGTTCAGGAGTTGGATGTCTTTCTTTTGATGAAAGACCTCGGTTTGTGCAACAACGGTATGGCCGCCTAGTTTTTGAAGCAAGTTCAATTCTGAAATGACTTCTTGCACTTCTTCCACATTGCCTTTTTCTTCAACGCCGCTGCGCTTCATGCTTTTCGCTAATCCTTCGAACCACGTTTTTTCTTCTTGAATTTTTTCTTCGGATGGAAGGAACGAACGCAAGAATCCGTCGAGCGATTCAACATCCATATTCACGGCACGAAGCAAGTCTTGCATCTGCCACATGTAAATAATATACTCGGCTATGTTTTCAGCGTATTTGCGTTCAGCGATTGTCATTACTTTGCTTGCTTTTCAGATTCGTATTCTGCATTTAATCCCTTCACAATTTCAGTTGTCAAATCGTAAATCGGATTCGCAAATAAAATAAGCGGTGCTGTGCTTTGGTAAGAGAAGATGTAATCCCATCCGTTCGCTTTCGCGTAACTCGCGGTATACACTTCCAACTTCTTTCTTAAATCTTCTTGAAGCGCCGCTTCGTTCTTCATTAGAATTTCCTCTTCTTGCTGTTGAATTTGCGCCAATTCATTTTGAAGCTGACCCAGTCTATTCTGAACCGTTGCTTGCTCGTCTGCGGGAAGATTTCCCTTTTGCGCATAAGCCACCAACTCGTCTACTTCCTTCTGACGTTTCGCTGCTTCGGATTTTACTTTCGCCTCAGCTGCTGTTGCGCTCTGCTCAAGCTCTGTAGACTTTTCTGTAATGAACAAGTACTGCGCGTTCAGCGAATCTAAATTCACATAAGCAATCTTCATTTGGCCCGGGCTAATGGTGTCTACCACCTTCGACTTCTCTGCCAATTCCATAGCGGTATTCAATTTATTCCACATGACCAATAACGCCACAAAGGTTCCCGCAAAAAGAATGACCAGAATTAAATTAGATGCGAAAGGCTTTTTCACGGGTTTGTTTTCTGAAAGTTGATGCTCCATGCTTTATGTAAATTTTGAAATTGATTTTCAACTTCGGTTAGAAATTCATCGTTTAATAATAGTCTTACCGCCTCAATGGTCTTCACGGCCTCTTGGTCAATCTTAATGGCTTGTTTGTATGATGCAGCTTCAAACTCCACGATCCACTTGCCGTTCCAAGAGTGAACAACAATGCGCATGCGCGAATGCGGAATGGTTTCAATGGCTCTCATAGTCCTGCGAATTTAATTGTTTTCCTGAACTTTTTTCGCCAAGTTTTTCAAGCGAAGCATAATGAAAAACGCCATAAGGGTGAAGCACATGGCCACATACCCAACAATGTGATAATTCTGCAAAGGCGCATTGGCGTTGGCTTGGGTAATAATACTTCCTGCTAAAGCTGCGCTTATTCCGGAGGCTGTGCTTTGTGCTGCCGAGTTCAAACTCATGAATCCTGCTCTGTGCTTGGGGTTCACGACCCCGCTTATAATGGTGTTCGCGGGAATCATTCTTCCCGTTACCATAACGAAGAAAAATCCAGCAATGGTGAGTACGATCCACAAATCTGTTTCAGGCAGATTTGTATTGATGTAAATGGGAATGAGTGAGAGCAATGCAAAAAATCCGAACACCTTGAACCTTCCAATTTTATCGACTGCCCTTCCAATTAAAATACTGCTAATTACAGTGCAGAATCCACCCACCAGGTAAATGTACTTCACCTCGTGCTGTTCCAACTTCACGTTGCTAATCATGTACGGGGTTAAGAAGGAAATAATCGTGAATTGTCCGAGTACCAAAAGAACCGTAAAGAGCAATGCATTTCGTTGTGCCACATTCGAGAAGGAAGCCTTGAAGGTTTCCATGGGTTGATACTTGTGTGTTCTACGTTCCAAGTGATCGCGCAAGGGCGGCAACGTTTTCCACGCCATGAACCAAAACGGAAGACTGAGTGTACTAACCATGTAGAATGGAACGTGCCAATTTCCATGAAAGAAATCGACCATGGTTAACGCCATGGGGACACCCAAAATGGAGGCCAACGAAAAGGCAAGCGTAATAGCCGCCATGGCCTTGCCTCTTCTTTCCATAGGAATAACATCTGCTACAATAGACATAACCAATCCACCCAATAAACCTCCTGTAACTCCTGTCAAAATTCTTGTCCCTACGAACAAGTAATAATTCAATTCATTGTTATCGGTAGTTGGAACCAACGCGCTACTCACTGTTCCGAGCATGAAACCTAGATAGGCGAATAACAGTGCTTTCTTTCTTGAGATCGGAAGAGCGTCGTGTAGGGAAAGAGTGTCTTCGCCTGTGTAGA
>CALCNZ010000350.1 GCA_937897625.1 uncultured Flavobacteriales bacterium | reverse complement strand
CGATCTGAATTTGCTGTAAGCGTAACTGTGTGGCCACTCGCAATAAAAACAACATCACCCTCAACTGGCGCTGAAGCACCTGCTGTTCCGCCTGAGGTGGCGGCCCAGGTTGATGTAGAATTCCAGTTACCACTCGCTACAGAGTAGCGATCAGCCGCCTTCAAAGATGATATACTCAATATAAAGATCACTATGAAAGTGACAAATCGCGATCGATTCGAATGATGTGTTGGGAGATGTTTCATAAAATTGAAATTTGTTGTCTCTCTCATACTACCTTTTTTAGAAAAAAGTTTCGTTTTATTCATACTAATTATACTGTTCATTCTATTCAAACACCTTTAACTGCTGCAAATCAGCTACTTAAAATTCCAAATACCCTTATTGTCTTTTTCACAATAACACATTTCGAGAATACAAAGGTGAGATGAGCCTTTCACAACGAAAAGCGAAAAAGACCTGAGACGGTCCTCTTTTATCGAAAAATGGCATGAAATGCCTTTAATCGGTCATGAATGACCGGAAGGTTGCAAGGCAACGAATGCCCGAAGGGCGAATGTGCAGGCACGAATGCGGACTTGCCGCGAATGCCTGTGACGAGTTAATAGGTTGCAAATGCAAAGGTCTATCAAAGGTGCGGAGAAAGGTTGTTCAAGCTCATTTCATTGTATATTCGAGCTCAGAATGAGCCGATAAATTGTCGTTTCTATAAAAAATTGAGCCCAAATGAAAAACAACGAGCAAATCATAATCAATTACATTCAGCAATTCCCTCGATGCTCTTCGAAAGAAATTCATGAAAACATTTCAATTGAAATTGGATATGCAACCGTAAAACGAATACTCTCGGCGCTTGTAGAAAAGAAATTTCTTGAGACGGAAGGCAACGCCAAAGGGACTAAATACAAAATAAGCCCCGCTTATTCCGTGACTTCTTCTGTGAATCTCGATTCCTACTTCCAAAAGGAAATCGATCAACGCGAAATTCAATCTACATTCAACTTCGATCTTATTCAATCTATTTTACCCAACATTCCGCTTTTCACTTCAACCGAAATTGAAAAACTGAATCTTCTTCAACTCAAATACACCGAAAACATAACTCGACTTTCCGAAAATCAACGAACGAAAGAACTCGAACGTTTAGCCATAGACCTCAGCTGGAAATCGTCACAAATTGAAGGGAACACATACTCTCTTCTAGAAACTGAGCAATTATTAAAAGATAAACTTACCGCCAATGGCAAAACACAAGCAGAAGCGCAGATGCTGCTGAACCACAAAGAAGCCATTGATTTCATAATTTCAAATCCAGATTATCTTCATCCGGTGAGCATAGCCCGAATTGAAGATATTCATAGCCTCTTAGTCAAAGACCTGGGTATTAATAGAAACCTACGGAATCATCGTGTTGGAATTTCAGGCACGAATTATCAACCTCTTGACAACGACCACCTCATTCGTGAAGCCATGCAACACTTGTGCAATGTCGTTAATACCAAAGAATCAGTTTTCGAAAAAGCGCTTCTCCTCCTAATCATTATTTCCTACATTCAACCGTTCGACGATGGGAATAAAAGAACCGCTCGAATAGTGAGCAACGCTTGCCTCATTCATCACGGATACTGTCCCATTTCCTTTCGCACAGTAGATTCCATTCATTACAAAAAAACAATGCTTCTCTTCTACGAGCAAAACAATATCTCTGCGTTTAAATCAATATTTATTGATCAATTTGAATTTGCGGTGAAGACTTATTTTTGATTGAAACACCTTCTTTGAAGGATGACACCGAAGGTGATGACACAACACGTTGTGATGACAAACTTCGTTTGATGACGATTTCCAATCGAT
>CALCNZ010000349.1 GCA_937897625.1 uncultured Flavobacteriales bacterium | reverse complement strand
CGCGTGCAAGTATTGGTAGATAACATTCCCATTCTCAGCGGAGATGCAGGAAAACCAAGTTGGGGTTTCCTTCCAACCGAAAATGTTTCTCAAGTTGAAATTATCAAAGGTGCCAGCAGCGTGCTTTATGGAAGTTCCGCGTTAAGCGGAGTGATCAATTTCAGAACGGCCTATCCCACTTCTAAACCCAAGACAAAAGTTTCCGTCTATCATGGAATTTATGCTAAACCACAATCAGATTCTGCCATGTATTGGAATAGACAGGGAATGAAAAGTGGAATTAATTTTCTTCATTCGGAAAAATTCGGAAAACTGGATTTCGTTTTTGCTTCGAGTGTGCAGTACGACGACGGACACCTGGGCCCCATTAAAGATACTGCAAACGGAAGTTTTTCGAACGGCGGATACAACCCATTAAAAGTAGACCGTTACAATGCCGGAAACAGAGCTCGAATGAATCTGAATCTTCGATACCGCTTAACAGATCGCCTGTACATTGGGCTTTCTGGAATTTATTCAACCAGCAATTCACTTTCAACATTAATTTGGGACAATAGCGGTGCTGGATTATACGGAGCTTACGCCGGAAGCGCTACACGCACCATTCAGCAATTATACACGGTGGATCCTTCCATTCAATACACAAGCAAGAAAGGTGCGGTTCACTCGTTGAAATCGAGATGGCAATCGCTGGACAACAACAACGACAACAACCAAGGAAATTTCTCAGATGTTTTTTATACGGAATACCAAGTTCAAAAAAATTGGGAACTTCACAAGATAAAAAACCTCACAACCACCGCAGGTGTCGTGAATACCAAGACCGATGCGAGAGGACAATTATTCGTTGGAGGAAATGCAGACGGGCACAACCAAGCAAGAAACACGGCTGCCTATTTCCAAGTAGATAAAAAAGTTGGCGAGCGCTTGAATTTATCTGCTGGTGTGCGCTATGAGCAGTTCGTGTTGAACAGCGAGAAGAACGGCAAACCGGTGGTTCGCGCTGGAGCAAACTACAAATTGGGACAAGCAACTTATATACGTGCTTCTTACGGACAGGGCTACCGCTTTCCGAGCATCGCAGAAAAGTTTATTGTTACCGGGCTCGGCGCGATTCACGTTTTTGCAAATCCAGACTTAAAACCAGAGACTTCTTACAACGCTGAAATAGGCGTTAAGCAAGGATTCAAAATAGGCGAATTTAAAGGGTTCATAGATGTGGCAGCCTTTCAACAAGAATTCAAAAACTTCATTGAATTCACCTTTGGTCAGTGGGCGCCCGTTCCAGTTTCCAATCTTAACGCTCTTACAAATGCCATTGGATTTAAGAGTTTAAACACGGGGGGAGCGAAAGTACAAGGTGCGGAAATTAGCATCATGGGAACAGGAAACATTCGTAAAACGAAATTCGATGTGTTGGCTGGTTACACCTACACCAAACCAATAAGCACAACTCCCGATTACGTCTACGCTCGCACTGTTCAAACGCCTGGAACCATAGTAATTGGCGAGTTTTCTCAAGCTTCTTATCTAAACACTAGCGAGAACACCAAGAACAATATTTTGAAATATCGCATGCAACATTTGGTGAGAATAGATGTTGGAGCAACGCGAGGAAATTTCAATGCAGGCTTAAGTTTCCGTGCAAATTCACACATGCAAAACTTAGATCAAGCCTTCAATCGCTTGGAAGAATTATTCCCTGATCTTTTCAATCCGGGAATCATTTCATGGCGCGCCAACCACACCAAAGGAGATTATGTTTTCGACACACGTGTTGGCTACACCTTTTCTGAAAAGCATCGAATCTCACTTATCGTGAACAATGTTCTCAATCGCGTTTACGCCATTCGTCCGCTTGCCATTGAACAACCGCGCCTAACCATGTTGCAATACACCTTAAGTTTGTAGCATGAAAGGACTTGGCATTATTCCCGCTCGATATGGAAGCACGCGCTTCCCAGGAAAACCGTTGACAGAAATCAACGGAAAATCTATGATACGAAGGGTAATTGATCAAGCGAAAAAATGTTCGTCTCTTCAAGACGTTTGGGTAGCTACCGACGACGAGCGCATATTCAAACATGTTGAAGAATATGGATGCAACGTTTTTTACACCTCAGAAGAATGCAACAGCGGCACAGAGCGTATCTGCGAGCTTCTTCCCGACTTTAAAAACGATTTCGATTTTGTGTTGAACATTCAAGGCGATGAACCTTTTGTTCATGTGGAATCGTTGGAAGAACTTTCGCAAGCCCTTATTGCCTCGAAGACAGATATTGCTACACTGGCCGTTCAAATTGAAAACATGGCCGAAGCGAATGATTCGAATAGAGTGAAAGTGGTGTTCAGCACTTCTGGAAGAGCCCTGTATTTTTCACGATCAACCATTCCATTTGCTCGAAATGGCGAACCCGAATACTTCAAGCATCTCGGGGTTTATGCCTACACAACGAATGCCCTTCAACAAATAAAAACGTTGAAACCTTCATCTTTGGAAATGACCGAATCGCTCGAACAGTTGCGCTGGCTCGAGCATGACTTAACTATTTCTGTTGTAGTAACTTCGCACGATTCAACAGGAATAGACACTCCAGAAGATCTGCTGAAATATCAAGCCTAGGCTTGTAAGACCAATAAAAATCCGTATTTTCGCATTATGCAGTTCGAAAACCTAATCAAAGATTTATTGTACTCCAACGATTGCGTGGTCCTTCCCGGTTTGGGCGGATTCATTGCAAAATACAAGGGAGCCTCTTTGAACACGAGCCTGCATACGGTTTATCCTCCGCAAAAAACAATCGGATTCAATCCTCAAATCAAAGAAAACGACGGCCTGTTGGTTTCAGCTTTGTGCGCATTGAACAATTGTTCTTATTCGGAAGGAAAGGTAGAATTAGACGCTTGGGTGAAAGAACAATCGAATACCTTGCTTCGTGGCGAAAAAATTTCTTGGAAAGGAATTGGAATTCTGTTTCAAGATCGTCTCGGAAAAATTCAATTCATACCAGACAGTAAAGGAAATTTCTCACTTGAATCGTTCGGTTTAGAAAAAATAATTCTTGTCCCTGTTGAACGTGAAGTTGAAGAGCCAGCTGCAGCAGAAACATCAGTTCTTGAAAAACGTGCAGAGCAAGGTTCTAAATGGATCTGGAAAGCTGCAGCCGTTCTAGCTTTGCCAATCTTAGGTGTTGGCATTTTTGCACTTTCACACAAGATTGAATCAACAGATTGGCAATACGCATCGTTCAAATTATTTGGAAGTAAAAGTCGAGTTGCAAGCTATTCACCTGCTGCAGACCGTACCATTCCTACTTATACGGTAATAGAAAAACCTGAAGTAGTTTCAACTCAAGAAGAAATTATTCCAACTACACCCGTTAAAGTTGAAGAGACCGAAGTCTTAACTTCGAGTCGTAGTAAATATGAAATCATTGTTGGAGCTTTCGCAGTATCTGAAAACGCAAAGCGCATGGTTCAGGAGCTGAAGAAAAAAGGATTCAATGCATCTCTCGCAGGAAAAAAAGGAAATTTACAACTCGTTGCGGCTGCAAGCGATTCCAATTACGCAGCCATTCTTGAAGCTTTAGACAAGATAAAGTCAGAAGTAAATTCTTCTGCTTGGCTGAAAGAAAATTAACACTTCATTTAGATACGTTTACCGCTTAATGTTTTTGTTTTGAGCTACAATCAAAACACACTATGCGCATAGGAGAACGTATTAAAAACAGAGCAAAAGATTTGCGTCTTGGTCCAACAGAATTGGCTAAGATCATTAACACTTCGAAACAAAACGTTTACGGGATTTACAGAAGAGATTCAGTAGATTCAAAACTTCTTTTCGATCTATCAAAAGCACTAGACACCGATTTCTTTTCGCTCTATTCAAAAATTCTTTCCAGTGGATCTACCCTTGACGAGGCAAGCGAAATGCGTGCAGAGAGTTTAGAGAACGATATCGTTGCAGTGAAAAAAGAATTAACAGATCTTCGCGAAAAATACGCTTTGTTGCGCGCCTTGTTTGAAGCAAAGACAGGAGAGAAAATTCCAGAATTCTAATCCTGACTTACCTTTGTCTTCATGAAGTATGAAGCGGTAATTTTTGACTTTGGCGGTGTATTTTTTGAAATAGATTACAACGCACCTGTAAGAGCTTTCGAAGCACTCGGAATGGATTCGTTTGCGGCGGCCTATTCCCAGGCGCAACAAAACGAAATATTCGACTTACTGGAAACAGGTAAAATTCCCGGAGAGGAATTTTATATTTGGATTGCCAGCTATCTTCCAAACGCCACGAGACAAGAGTTGGTAGACGCATGGAACAGCATTTTGCTTTATTTGCATCCCGAGCGCGTAGATCACGTTTACGAGCTTAAAGCAAAAGGTATTCGCACTTTTTTGTTCAGCAACACGAACATGATTCATGTCGAGGTTTTTGAACGCATGGTAGATGAATCCTACGGCTTAGAAAAATTCAAATCGGCTTTTGAGTTTGTGCATTACAGCAACGTTCTAGGAATGCGCAAACCCAATCCTGAAGCCTTCTTAGAGATTTGCAGACGGCATAACCTTACACCCGCAAAAACCATCTTCATCGACGATTCTATTCAACATGTGGAAGGTTCAATAAAAGCCGGATTGAAAGGGTTACATCTTCTTCCTCACCAAACTCCTGCTGAATTAATAGACCCTTTAATTTAATTTGAAGGCCTTTCGACTGATGGGTTTCGTGAAAGACAACGGAACCATTTTCTTCACACCCAAACCTTTTGCTTGAACATACCCCGATGCCTGCAATTCAATTTCATCTTTGAACATAAGCGCAAGTGCATTCCCCAACAACCCTTCAACGTCTGAAATATTCGTGAAGACCTTCACGTCGTATACCTGAGACGACTTAGGTGCTAGAACCACCGGTTCAGCCAATGAGAGGGTACCCGCCACATTGCCATCGATACGTAATTCCAAATCGGATTCGTACAGGGTAATTTTATATGGATTCGGATTATCTAAACCAATGCGCAGAACAGCAGCAACGTGATTATTTGTTAATTCGGAAAGATCAAAATCTTCCACGCGCTTCACTTTTACTTCCTTGTAAATTTCACAAGAAGTAAAAGTGAACGCCATGAAAAAAATCAAAATCCATTGAATTGAAATTAACTTCTTGCTCATACTTCTTTCCCTTTATCTATTTCAACCCAAACGAAAATTACTTCGAAAAATTATCGAAGAAATAAGGAATGGTTTCAATTCCCTTGTTGTAGTTGAACAAACCGTAGTGTTCGTTTGGAGAGTGAAGAGCGTCGGTATCTAAACCAAATCCCATCAATACAGATTTCAAATTCAATTCAGATTCAAACATGGCTACAATTGGAATAGATCCACCACCGCGTGTTGGAACAGGCTTCTTACCGTAGGTTTTCTCCATAGCATCTGATGCGGAAATGTATGCTTTGCTATCGGTTGGTGTCACAACAGGCTCTCCACCGTGGTGTGGACGCACTTCTACGCGAACACCAGCAGGAGCAATGGCCTTGAAGTGATTCGAAAACATTTCGGTAATCTGATCCGTAGTTTGATGAGGAACCAAACGCATAGAAATTTTCGCGAATGCCTTTGAAGGAAGAACAGTCTTAGAGCCTTCTCCAATGTAACCGCCCCAAATACCGTTGCAATCTAAGGTTGGACGAACACCGGTACGCTCAATGGTTGTATATCCCTTTTCACCGTAAACCGCGTCAATATCCAAATCTTTTTTGTATGCCTCTTCATCGAATGGTGCAGCATTCAACGCAGTGCGCTCTGCTTCCGTTAATTCTTGAACGCTGTCGTAGAATCCAGGAATAGTCACGTGATTGTTTTCATCGTGAAGCGAAGCAATCATTTTTGCAAGCACGTTAATCGGATTCGCTACTGCTCCGCCGTATACACCGCTATGCAAGTCGCGATTCGCGCCAGTCACTTCCACTTCAACATAACTTAATCCTCTCAATCCGCAGTCGATACTTGGAATGTCGTTCGCCAAAACACTTGTGTCTGAAATCAACACAACGTCTGCTTTCAATCTTTCTTTGTTCGCTATGCAGAATGGACCTAAGTTAGTTGAACCCGCTTCTTCCTCCCCTTCAATCATGAACTTCACGTTACATGGAAGTGAATTGGTTTTCCACATGGCTTCAAATGCTTTCACGTGCATGAACATTTGTCCTTTATCGTCGCAAGAACCTCTTGCGAAAATGGCACCTTCTGGGTGAATCTCAGTGACTTTAATCGTAGGCTCGAAAGGTGGAGTATGCCACAATTCAATAGGATCTGCAGGCTGCACATCGTAGTGACCATAGACCAATACCGTTGGCTTGCTTGGATCAATTAACTTCTCTCCGTATACAATGGGGTGACCTTCCGTCACACATACCTCAACGTTGTCTGCTCCTGCGTCGCGAAGATGCTTCGCCACCAAATCTGCGCATTTCGCCACTTCTTCCTTGTAGGCCATATCGGCGCTAATGCTAGGAATACGTAGTAGTTCGAACAACTCGTTCAAGAAACGATCTTTATTTTCATTAATAAAATCTTGTGCTGCTTTCATGTCGTTTAATTTGTGGCCGAAAGATACGATGGAACAGAATAAAATCAGAATGAAAAACCAACGAACACGAATATCTTTGCAGCAATGAGTAGTGTAAATTTCGAAAATACCGCAGTAGCGTTTCAACATAAAAACAATGGCCAACTGAAGCGCTCTTTCTGGCTCTTCAAGCTAATTGCTTCTCCTACCTTAGTACAGGTCGGTGGCGCCTTAACCAATCTTGCTGTTGGAATGGGAATTCCAATCGGCTGGGCGATTAAGAAAAATATTTTTTCTCAATTCTGTGGTGGCGTTAATATTTCGGAAAGTAAGAATGCAGCTCACCACCTTGCGAAAAGCGGTATAGGTTCCATTCTAGATTACAGTGTTGAAGGAAAAGAAAACGAAAAAGATTTCGATTTCACCGCAGATGAAATCAAGCGCACCATTGATGCAGCCGAGAATAACAACGACATTCCATTCAGTGTATTCAAGGTAACGGGTATTTGTAGATTTTCCTTGTTGGAAAAAGTGAATGCAAAGCATGCGCTTTCAGCAAGCGAAGAAGCTGAATGGGAACGCGCAGTTGGACGTGTATTCAGCATTTGCGAGCATGCACACAAGAAAAATGTTTCGTTGTTTATTGATGCGGAAGACTCTTGGATTCAAGATGCAATTGATGAACTTGCCGAAGGCATGATGGTTCAATTTAACCAGAAAGACTTCATCGTTTACAACACCGTTCAACTTTACAGACACGATCGCCTTGCGTATTTGAAAGCCATGCATGCGCGTTTGAGCGAGAAGGGTGCGAAGACGGCAGTGAAGTTGGTGCGTGGCGCCTACATGGAGAAAGAGCGTAAGCGTGCTGCTGATATGGGTTATGTAGATCCTATTCAATCGACCAAAGAGAATACAGATCGCGATTTCAATTTAGCGGTAGACTATTGCTTGGATCATGTTGAAGACATTGCCATTTGTTGCGGTTCGCACAACGAAGAAAGCTCTGCGATGTTGGTTGAAAAAATGAATGCGCGAGGAATCGCTAGCAACGACAAACGCATCTACTTCGCGCAATTGTTCGGCATGAGCGACCACATTAGCTACAACCTGAGTCATGCGAAATATAACGTCGCGAAATACCTTCCCTACGGACCAATCAAAGAGGTAATGCCGTATCTGTTGCGCAGAGCGCAAGAGAACACTTCGGTAAAGGGACAAACGGGTCGTGAGTTAGCGTTGATCGAAAAAGAAATTCAACGAAGAAAAAAAGCTTAATTAAAGCTTCCAAATTTTGGTGAGTGGCGAAAGCAAATAGTCACTTCCCGTTTTTACTTCCTTGCATAAAATACGTTGACGACGCTTGTTTAAGCGAACAAATTCGCGCTTGTCTTTTCCATATAAAAACTTCCCACCATCCGCAAGATCATCGACCATGATAATATTCTCATGACTTGAACGATCATACAACGCCAAGGTCTTCGACAAATCAACATCGCTGCATGTCGCAGCAGCTGGGTTACTCAAGTAGCGTTGAATGGCTTTCTCTAAATCAAGCGGAAACAAATTCACGTTCACAAAAGGCGCTAACGTTTCTTTGAAGCACTGCTTCCACTCAGCACCATGCGGCTTTACGAAATGCCCATGACGAACATGACAAATCAAATGAGCCAACTCGTGCATAAGTGTGATTAAAAAAGCGTATCGATTGAGGTTGTGATTAACCGTGATTTTGTATCGCTCCCCTGGAGCATAACGAAAATCACCGTGCTTCGTGCTTCGACCTTTGGTAATGACCAAATCGTGCGGGTAGGCCCGCAGCATCTCACAAACCTTCACTACTGAACCACCGGGTAAGAATGGAGTTAATGCAGTTTCTAAATCATTGGATTTAGCCATGCTTCAACAACCTTAATCCCAAGTAGGACAATTGCAATTTTTGTGTGCGCGTTTCATGGCGCGCTTCGGATTGTTGCAAGAAGCTACTCCAACTACCAATAGCGCCGCAACGAACAAATAGAACAATTTCTTCATGTGTCGAAAATACAGAATATCGCGCAAGAATAGCTATCGATTGAAAAATTATTACACTCAAAAAAAATAAACTACCTTCGGCCTAAGTTTAAATCATGACAGGAATCTTAGGAAATTTCGGACGGTATTTTTTGCTCATGCGCAGGGTTTTTTCGCGTGCGGAAAAAAAGAAAATATACCGTCCACTTATTACCGATGAAATGATTAAAATCGGTGTTCAGTCTGTTGGAATTGTTGCCTTACTTTCTTTCTTCATGGGTGCCGTTGTGACTTTGCAAACCGCTGCAAACATTGAAAGTGGTTGGATTCCAAAATGGACGGTTGGCTACACCACCAGACAAACCATGATCTATGAATTTTCCTCGACCATTGTTGCACTCGTTTTAGCCGGAAAAGTGGGAAGCAATATTGCTTCAGAAATAGGAACCATGCGTATTTCAGAACAGATAGACGCCCTTGACATTATGGGAGTGAACTCTGCAAGTTATCTTATTCTCCCGAAACTCATTGCTTCAACCATTATGTTTCCGTTTTTGGTTCTTATGGCCATGAGCGTGGGTATCTGCTCAGGAGCCATTGTAGGAACCATGAGCAAAGCCACTTCACTCAACGATTTCATTTACGGAATACAATACGATTTCGACAGTTATGGAATTGTTTATTCGCTTATAAAAACAGTGTTCTTCGCATTCATACTTTCTACCATTCCTGCTTACCACGGTTATTACGCCAGTGGCGGTGCATTGGAAGTTGGAAAGTCTAGTACGAAAGGCGTTGTTTACAGCATGGTTGCCGTAATGGTTGCGAATTATTTGCTTACTCAAATATTACTGCTGTGATTCAAGTTCAAAACATTTCGAAATCATTTAAAGATGTTCAGGTACTCACAGACATTAACATCGATTTCCTTCCTGGAAAAATAAATTTTATTATTGGACGAAGCGGACAAGGAAAAAGTGTCTTGCTGAAATGTATGGTTGGCCTACTTGAGCCCAACGTAGGGTCTATTCTATACAACGGTGTTGACTTTTTGAATATGGACGAAGATCAGCACAAAGCTATTCGTCAAGAAGTTGGGATGTTGTTCCAAGGCGCAGCTCTTTTCGATTCTATGACCGTAGAAGAAAACGTGATGTTCCCGCTTACCATGTATAGCAACTTAACAAAAGAGGAAAAAATTCTCAAGGTGAACGAATGCCTTGAACGTGTTAATCTCGTTGGGAAAAACAAACTCTATCCTTCAGAGCTTTCTGGCGGAATGAAGAAGCGAACCGGAATTGCACGAGCCATTATCATGAATCCGAAATTTCTTTTTGTAGACGAACCCAACTCGGGTTTAGATCCGGAAACATCCATTGTTATAGACAATCTTATTCGAACCATTACCTACGATCTTGGCTCAACAACCATTGTAGTGAGTCACGACATGAACTCGGTTATGGAAATTGGAGATCGCATCAATTTCATCAGTGGCGGAAGAGTCGAGTGGCAAGGCGATAAGCACGAGCTGCTAAGGTCTGAAAATACCTTACTCAACAACTTCGTCTTTGCATCCGAGTTTATGCAAGAAATTAAAGAAAACTTGAAGGGCGAAAATTCCAAGCAGGGCGAATAATCATTCGCCCTAATTAAGTGGGGGCGAATAATCATTCGCCCCGAAGTTTCTCTATCTAACCCAGAACTTCTCTGTAACCGTGTGCTCTTGCGTTCTAAAAGAAATCATGTACAAGCCTGAAGCAACATTCGAAGGCAACGGAACTTGAATCAGCTGATCCAACGATTCAATGAACACATCTTTCGAAAAAAGCATTTGTCCATTCATTCCAACCAATTGAATCATACCCTTTCCAAGTGCACGTTCATCGGTAATGCGCACAGTGGCCATCTTCTCTTCAATACCTTGGAATGAAATGACAGCTACATTGCCTTGCTCATCCACTTCCATAATATCAGCTGCATTTCTTTCCACATGAATTTCTTCATTGGTAACCTCTAAGGTGCTTGGGTCGACTGGCGACATTGCCGCACCAATGGTTACTACGCACAAGGGTCCATAGTCGCCTTCCTGCGGAGAATTGCATGAAGTAAGTTTTGGTTTTACCGCAATGCGATAAGAGTTGCCGGTAACCAAACCAAACTGATTCAACATTAAGACTTCAGTTGTGGTGGTTGAAACAATTGCAGGTGCAATTGGGGTTTGCGGTGCTGCCGGATTAACCTGGGCAATCTGCCAGATGTACTGACTTGCTCCTTGCGTGAATTGCGAGTAAACGATGCTATATGGTGAAATGGTTGTGCCACAAAGACTCGTATAGGTTGGCGGCGCTCCTGTAACTGTTAAATAAGGAATTGGCGCGGTAATCAAGCAATATGGTGCACTCCATTGGCCCCATACATTGCAATAATTCATTCGAATTCGAACCGAATAAATTCGATTGTATCTAAGGCATGACAATGCCGGAATATTCATATTCAAAGTGGTAATACCTGGCGCAGATTGCGTGGTAGCAACAACGTTTCCAGCCAAAGAGAATTCCCATTCCGTAATTGCGGTTGAACCCAAATAAGTTGAATTCAATACACCGCCTAACAATGTCACTGTAGCACACGGAGCGTTGCTGATGGTGTTGTTCGGATAAGCTTCCATGGCCAACGTTCGAACAGGCCCCTCGCCGCACCAAATTCCGTCCATTTGAAGTTCCACATAAACATCATACGTCTTACCGTAACAGATGCATGGAAAACTATACAAGTACATTTGATCGGCACTTGAAGCTCCGGTGTTTCCCAGACACGGCGTTCCTGTTGGATCTGCTTGATCTACGAATCTCCAACGCGTAGAGGTCACTAAATTGTTTTGTGCTAAAAAGGTTGGGTTGTTTCTTTTTACCTGATTGTTCGTTCTGTAACCAACCAATCCTGCATCTGGAGAAGGATTTGGAGAAGAGAGCAATTGTGCTGTTGGATAATATTCCACCTTCACCGTGAAGCATGAAGCGGTGGTTCCGTTTGAACCAACTCTGAAATAATATTCGGTTCCTGGGTTAACAGGGTTGTTCGCCCATGTTGTCTTCAGTGTCTCTGTAACACCAGACGCACCCGCATTCACACATTCCTTGTAGATGGGTGCGGCAGCTGTTCCAGCATAAAAATCTATGGAAGCGTCGAAGCCCGTTGGCACAACCGTAATTTTTACGGCTGCTGAAAGCGTTCCTGTTGGCACCGTGAACTTAAACCAGCACGCCTTCGTTGGTGCGGTAGCCGTGCAAGCTGTAGCGACTTCTCCTGAAGTTGTAACTAAGCATTGACTCGTTGCAGTAATAGGCGTATACCCAACCGCATTCAGCAAATAATTTCCTGGTGTAATCGCTAGTGCTGTTGCAGATGTTGCCTGTGCAAACAACCAAGATTCGAAAGGGTTCAGTCACGACCTAGCCCTTTTTGTTAAAGCGCTCGATGATCTTCTTGATTTCGGTATCGAAAACTTGAACATATTCGCGGGCAACCTTGAACGCTCGACTTAGCCACCCAGAGGTGGAAGTCTTCTTTGAAGGTTCGGCTTTTGTTGAGGCAGGGGCTGCTTCTGGCCTTGGGAACTCGGGGATAGCAGGCTTAAAACTCGAAACAGGAGCTGCGCTCTTGGTTGCCTTTGATGGTTTAGTTGGCTTGGTCGGGGTGGGGTCTTCTTCGCCGTAAACCTCGCTGTAGGCACCATAGGCACCGTAGGCGTAGCTGTAGCCATACT
>CALCNZ010000348.1 GCA_937897625.1 uncultured Flavobacteriales bacterium | reverse complement strand
GAAATCTTCTCTTTGAACTGAACCAT
The DNA here is from genome assembly GCA_937897625.1 of uncultured Flavobacteriales bacterium. Taxonomy (GTDB): domain Bacteria; phylum Bacteroidota; class Bacteroidia; order Flavobacteriales_D; family Sanyastnellaceae; genus CAIZGX01. Next base: position 2,423 of record CALCNZ010000348.1, on the reverse strand, counting down.
AATGTCCACATCGCTGTCTTTCGAAAAACGCTCTGTCTGTCCAGATCCAAATACCCACGCATCGCTCACATCGAATTGCTCGAGTAGCTGATACACTTGCGGCATTTTCTGCGTTATTTCTTTCGCGATAGGCATGGTGTAAAATTACCAATTCGCTCATGCAAATTCAACTTTTGTTATGCGGTTTTATGCGAATTAATTCGCGAGGGCAAATGGCTTTGCGAGGGTTTCTTTGAAACGAGGGCAACTTCGTTGCGAGGGTTTAACAACGCAGTTCCAATTACACAGTAGGAATAAAATCTACGATTTTCCAATTACGTAGTAGGAATAAAACCGAAGGTTTTCCAATTCGTGTTATTTTCGCTCAAACTCAAAGAAAATGGACAGAAAGAAATTCATCGTCAGCACAGCGCTTGCAGCGGCAGGTGCTTTTTTTGTTTCGAAGATCAGTGGGAACGATAGTGAGAAGAATGGGGTTGAGAAACAGAATGAGATTGAGAAACAGAATGGGTTAAGGGGAGTAGAAGGAGTGTTCTCGCCGACCAACAGGCATATGGTGGGAAATGGATTCAAGGTGATGAACTTTTATCCGAATGGAAAGGGATTCGAAGAACGCATGTCGCCATTCTTCTTGTTAGATTTCAACGCGGAAGTAGATTTTCCACCATCGGAAATTTCACAAGGCGTGGGTGTTCATCCGCATAGAGGAATTGAGACTGTGACCTTTGCTTACAAGGGGTCGGTGGAGCATCACGACAGCAAAGGCAATCATGGGATCATTGGTCCGGGTGATATTCAGTGGATGACCGCCGGTGGGGGAGTTCTGCATAAAGAATATCACGAGCAAACGTTTAACCGATCTGGCGGAGCCTTCGAGATGATTCAGTTGTGGATTAATCTTCCGAAGAAGCATAAGTTTACGCCAGCGAAATATCAGAGCATTGTCCACACTGACAAACCCAAATTTTCCTTGCCGAACAACGGAGGTGAAGTGCATGTGGTTTCAGGAGAGTTTAAGGGAGTAAATGGAATTGCTTCAACCTTTTCACCGATTCACATGTATGACGTCCATTTGAACGAAGGTGGATTTGTCGATTTCGAATTGCCAGCGAATTACAATTCAGGATTGTTATTGGTGGACGGCGAGTTGGAAGTAAATGGAACATCGGTAACGGAGAACCATTACTTGCAATTCAAAAACGAGTCGGGAGCGATTCACATTTCAGCAAAGAAAAAATCTATCATTCTTGTGTTAAGCGGTGAACCGTTGAACGAACCTTACGTGGCGTATGGTCCTTTCGTTATGAACACCGAACAAGAGATTCGCGAAGCGATTGAAGATTACAACGCAGGGAAGTTTGGGTTTTTGAAGGATTGAGTGCGAAGCAGCTAATGTGCAAGCACGAATGCCCGTTGGGCGAATGTTGCCTAGCAACGAATGTCTTTGACTGACTTTTAACAACGTAGTTCCCACAACGAAGTTCCAATTTCACTTCAGTAATTCAAAGACTCTTTCTAAACCTTCGTATCCAATACCGTTTTTACTGTCGAAGAACGGGCAGACGATAATCTTTATTTTTCCTGTTTCACCCAAGTAATAGGTCATAGTTTTTTTCGAAGTCTTGACTTCAATAGCAGAGAATTTCATTTCAGGAAAAACCAATTCAAGGAACTTCTTTTTCATAGTTGCCGCGCCTGGAGCAATAATGTGTTTTAAGTTCTTGTAAGATCGGATTTGTTCTTGAATAGCATAAACTTTTTGATTGATGAGTTCTTGAACGAATTCATCTTTCGATTGAAGGTTATTAAATCCATTCAAGTATTTACCCTCTTGAATATTTTCAAATGGCCAAACAGATTCGTTCGGTCGGGGAAGAGGACGAACGTCAACCAATTGAGCGGTTTCGGAATAAAAATGATTATTTACAATTTCTTCCCAAACATCGCATTGGTATTTTGCAGCAAACCATTTCCCAGATTTATTTTCTAAGGCCTGAACGATTCTAGAAATGAATTGAAGAAAGGGGGAATGAATTCTTCCGTGTTCAGAATTTCTTTTTTTTATGAAATCTTTGCCTTCTAAGTGTTTAAGGTACTCTTCAACGTTTGAAGCATTTCCTATTCCGGACTCGTTGCCAATTATAAGTGTTTGAACCTTATCAGGATCTTGCTCACCGACACCATACCCGCGATGGTTCAAGAGGGTTTTGAGTTGTTCGGAGGAAATGTTCATTGAAAGGGGGGATAGTTTGAATTAATTTATTCTTGGGCTAAATCTTTTACAAAAATGATTTGAGCGGTATTGTTTTTACTGCAAAGACCGGAGTCAGATACACCCCCATCAATATCTACCGATATCGCTTTGTCGTCGTCCTTTTCTCCGAATAGAGCAGATGTTTCTTCTGTCCAGTAATGCCCATATA
>CALCNZ010000347.1 GCA_937897625.1 uncultured Flavobacteriales bacterium | reverse complement strand
GCTACACGTATTTCGATCGATACTATGCGCAAGCGAATCCGTTCACATTGCACGGAGAAAATTCTCATCGCGATTCTTGGAGAATTCCTGCTTATGGAACGTTAGAATTCCACGCTGGGTATAGTGTTAACGTTCAAGAAAAAGTGAAGTTAGATTTAAGAGGTTCTATGTTCAACGTGCTTAACACACACTACATTACAGACGCCGTAAACAACGACCCTTATGCACTTTACACGAATACGAATGCAACATTCGGTGCAAATTCGGCAGGAGTTTTCTTCGCACAGGGTAGATGGTTCAGCTTATCTTTGACGGCTACTTATTAAAAAATTCAAATAGAAACAAAAAACATGAAGTACTTTTTATCCTTTTTAATCGTCGCATTCAGCGCTAGCATGAGCGCGCAGACTGTTGCAAATGCGAGGGCTGCAGCCGTTGGCGCGAGTGTAACCATTACAGGTGTTGTTATTAACGGCGCTGAAATGGGAAGTTCTGTTCGCTACGTGCAAGACGCTACTGCGGGTATTGCCGTGTACCCTGGTGCTCAATGGACCACTTTTACAGCACCGAATATCGGAGACAACGTTACTGTTACAGGAGTTCTTTCTCAGTACAACGGTTTGTTGGAATTGGGATCTACTTTAACCGCAGTTACTGTAAACTCTACCGGGAACGCGCTACCTACGCCTCAGACAACCACTCCTACTGCAATTAACGAATCGTTCGAAGGTGAACTCGTTTCAGTAGATAACGTTATTTTCGATTTAGCAGGTTCAGTGATTACTGGAAATTCAACCTACACTTATACCGCAAATGGCCAATCAGGTGTGGTGTACATTCGCACAGGAAGTGTTTTAGTAGGAACCAATTTACCTGCAAGCGCTATTACCTTGGTTGGAATTGTTTCGCAATTCGATGCAACTGCGCCTTACGATGCAGGCTATCAAATTCTTCCACGTGATGCGAACGACTTCATTCTTCCTGCAGGTGTAGCAATTATTGGAACGGTTACTCAAACAAACATCACTACTTCTTCATTCGATTTGAATTGGGCAACCAACAACAACAGCGATAGCCAAATCAATTACGGTTTAACTCCAGCTTTAGGACAAACGGTATACGTTAATGAGAGTGTTACCAACCACGTAGTAACTATTCCGGGTCTTCAGCCAGGTACGATCTATTACGCGTCTGTTACCTCTTCAAACGCAGATGGTTCTAGCACAAGCAGTGTTCACCCCTATGCTACCAAAAGTTTAAGTTCGGGTGTTATTCGCGCTTACTTCAACAGACAAGTGGACAACAGTTATGCAACCATTGAAAACGCTGCTTCACTGGGTGCAGCTTCGAATGACACGATTGCCGCATACATTATGCGTGCGCAGCAATCATTGGATATTGCTATTTACAACATGTCGGACGACGCTGTTATTACAAATGCAATTAACAACAGATACAACGCAGGAGTTCAAGTGCGTGTGATTTCAGACGCTTCTACATTCGGTGCTGGCTTGCCCTTGTTGAACAGTAACATTCCTGTTTTACAACGTGTAAACACGACGGGAACCGGAATCATGCACAATAAGTTCATGATCATTGATGCTGATTCTCCTGCAAATGCTTGGGTATTCACCGGTTCAATGAACTGGACAGCAACAAACATGTACAATGACTTCAACAACATTATCATCTTCCAAGACCAAAGTATTGCTCGTGGATACCGTTTAGAGTTTGAAGAAATGTGGGACGGTTCAGGTGCACAACCTGGAAGCAGCACCGGTGTTTTCGCTTCTGCAAAAACCAACAACACCCCATTGCAATATGTATTGGGTCCAAACGATATCAAAGTTGAAAGTTACTTCTCTCCAACAGATAACACCAACGGTGCAATTATTAAAACCATTCACACAACGGATACGAACTTAGACTATGCGATTCTTGCTTTCACGCGCACAGACATTGCAGATGCGATTATTTCTGAAGACGATTTGTTTTTGGTGTTGGTGCGCGGTATGATGGAACAAACATCTGATCCTGCTTCAGAATACGCATACTTGCAAGCGGCTGGACAAGACATTCGTTCACACGAAGCAATTCCTTACGACCTTCACCACAAGTACTGTATTGTTGATCACAGCACGTTAGATTCAGATCCTACTGTTCTTACTGGAAGTCACAACTGGAGTAGCGCTGCACAAAGTAATAACGACGAAAATACCGTAGTGGTTCACGATGCTCGAATTGCAAACCTATACTTACAAGAGTTCATGGCAACATGGAGTTTAGTTAATGTGGAAGACCAAACCAACAGTGAGATGAGTGTGTTCCCGAACCCAGCTTCATATAACTTGTGGGTAGGTGTTCCAGTTCAATCTGGAAGAACGGTTCTAACTATTTACAGTGCACAAGGACAACTTGTATACACTGAGAACTTATACTCTAAAATGAATCAAGTGTCTCTTCCTTCGCTTGCAGTAGGCACTTACGTTTGTAAAGTTTCTAACGACGCAAACCTTTGGACGAAGACTATTATTATCAAATAATTTTCTTCTAATTGATATTCTAAGAGGGCGGAATTTTCCGCCCTCTTTATATTTGTAGCCTATGGAAACCTTTCGAATTGTTGGACTTATGAGTGGAACCAGTCTAGACGGATTGGACATTGCCTTGTGCAACCTTTCATTCAACAATGAAAAATGGGAGTACGAAATTGTTGCGGCGGAAACCGTGGTTTACGATGCCTCTTGGCGAGAAATTTTTCGAAGAGCTCACAAAATGTCTGCACTCGAATTGGCGCAACTCAATGTCGATTTCGGAATTTATTCTGGGAAGCAAGTCAAACGTTTTTTAGACGAACGAAATTTATCGGCAGATGCTATTGCGTCGCATGGACACACCATTTTCCATCAGCCCGGTGAATCGCTAACTGTTCAAATCGGAAGCGGTGCACACATTGCTGCACACGCGGGAATTAAAACCATTTGTGATTTTCGAACAACAGATGTAGCCCATGGCGGACAAGGCGCGCCGTTGGTTCCAATCGGAGATCGTTTGCTTTTTAATGAATACGATTTTTGTTTGAATATTGGCGGAATTGCGAATGTGTCTTACACACTCATGGGCGACCTAAACGCCTTCGATGTTTGTGTTGCAAATATGGCGTTGAACTTACTTGCCGAGCAGACCGGACATCCATTCGATGCGAATGGTGAGATGGCTCGACGTGGTGTTGTAAATATTGCACTGCTTGAAAAGCTGAACGCACTCCCCTATTATTCACAAGATCTTCCAAAATCGCTTGGCAAAGAATGGTTCGAAAAACATTTTCTTCCTTTGCTTGGAGCCTCTCAATTAACCATTCGCGATTTATTAGCGACATGCACAGAACACATGGCCGTTCAAATTGCAAAAATTTTCGAAGGTTGGACGGGCAGTGTTTTAGTAACAGGCGGCGGTGCTTTCAATTCCTATTTAATTGAATCTATTCAAGCGAAAACAGATTTAGCTGTTGTTGTTCCTGATGAAGATACCGTTCAATACAAAGAAGCGCTCATTTTCGCTTTATTAGGGGCACTTCGCTTAATAGAGCAGCCGACGGCACTCTCTGAAGTAACGGGCGCCTCTAAAGACACCTGTGGCGGTTGTATTTATTTGTAATTTGAAATTATTTCGTTGAATTGTTGCATCGTCTCAACGGTATGCAAACTTACGGGTTGGTGAATCCAGAAATAACATTTCTTCAATCCAAGTTTTTCCCAAGCTTTCAATTGATTGATCCATTGCTGCAAACGCAGCTCATCGCTTACATGTAAATCGTTTCCTCCAAAACGAATCACGAGCTCATCGCTCGTTAATCGCATATGAACCGCGTCTCTTCTTCCCGCAGTATCGCAAATAATTAATCCGACATTCAACTTTTTTAATTCCACTGAAAACTCTTCCAAAACATTTCCCTCGAACCAATCGGGGTGACGCATTTCAACAGAATAGCGAATGTCGGAAGGAAGTTTTTCCAGATAGCGCAACAACGGTTCTGCTTTCGAAGGACTGTAATGTGGAGGAAGCTGGATGAATGTTGTGCCTAAATTTTCCCCAAATGCAAATAAGGCATCGATGAACAAATCAGTTTCACGCTCACAATTTTGAAACTGCCGCCAATGAGAAATACTCTGCGGAAATTTCGGACAGAATAGAAAGTTTGAAGGAACCTGCTCTACCCACTTCGCGACTTGTGCCACCGGTGGGATGCGGTAATGCGAACCATTGAATTCAATACATGGGAACAATCTTGAATAATGAAAAAGAAACTCTGAAGGTTTCGCTTTAGCGGGAAAATGAATTCCCTTCCATTGCGGAACTCCCCACACCGTTCCTCCAATAATAATTTCTAGTTTAACCGAACGTTCATTCGGTAAGAACGAATAATCTTGCGCGGGGACGTCTAATGAAAATTTAAGATGATCTACGTTATCTAACTTTCCGAATTTCACTCGACAATATTTCTGTGTGGTGCTAACATAGCAGCAGCCTGACGTTCACGCTTCAAGTGTCCGATAGCATAGATGGGGGTCCAAATAAATCCATACAATCCGAACACACCAATGATTGAAGCAGTGGCCCACCAATGCGAAACAAAAAACTCATCTTTCCAAATATAATTGTAGAAGGAAGTAATGATGTCGCCCTTTTGAGGGTCTTTCATGGGAATGAAATTAAATAACATGGAAGCCAATACAATTAATGTAACCAAGGCAGTTGATCCAATTGACGCGGAATAGTTTGGATCACTTCCCGAGCCCTTCGAAAAATTCCAATAGCCAACCATATAGTTATACTTGTCACAAACCACAGCCACCTCATCGTCCCACTGTGCATGGTAAAGACCATCGCTCACACGGGTAATCACTTCGTTATTGACTTTTACCCAACGCTGAGCGCCTTTGTCTTCTTGTCCGTCTAAATGCGACGTGCCGCTTTCGATAAGTTTTCCTCTTACAATTCTTAACTCGCGGCTTGGAAATAGTTTTTCAAACATGATTTTCGTGTTGTTAATGCGAAGATAATGGAATCGCTTCAAGCTCTACGCGACGTCCCTTTTCTCCAATTTCATTTATTCCGACAACTTTAATTTTTATATTTTTTTCTGGAATTCCATTGGCCATTAGCCATTGCTTGGTCGCTTGAATTCTCGTATTTGCCAATTCTTTATTTCGCTTTACACTTCCATCTGAACTTGCGAATCCGCTAATGGTGAAGGAGACATTGTTTTGATCTTTCAGCCAATTGCGCAAATCTATTTTCTGAATTTCATTCAATGAACTTTCATTCACTGGGAAGAAATATTTCTTTGTTGAAACACTTGTACTTGTTGAAGCTTCAACCTTTGAAACATTCAATCGACTTCGATCTACTTCTTCCAATAAAGTTAAATTCGTGTAAATAAAATCCATCAATTCAAATTGAAAATTTCCGTTAATATCGAATTTGAATACGCGAATGATATTTCCGAATTCATCGATAAGCTCTGCCTTGCAGCCTTTTCCGTTGCCTAATGCCTTTAAGAGTTCCCAATCTTTTTCTTGAATACTTACTTTGTATTTTGTCTCCAATGAAAGAGAAAACAATTCCGTTAAACCATCGCTATTCGATTTTAGAACTTTCGATTCTCCACTTCCAACAGAAACAACGGAAAGGCCAATGTTCTGTAATACGCGCGACCCTTCCTTCAATCTAAATTGAACTTGTTTGCTTTTTTGTGGAAGAGTGAAATGATCTATTTGCTGTTCGCGCGAAACATAAACTTCGTGCGCCGAGACGAAAACAACTTTATATGCATCTCCGTTCTCATTGTTGAAAGGAGCTGGTAGTTTCATTGCGGTTTGAAAAGCTTGTTTCTGGACTGAGAAATACAGGTGCGTTTTCAAATCTTGCACATTCATTCTTGAAAAATAAAGCACGCCTTCAAAAAGTGTCGCCCCTAATTCATTGTCGGATGTATTCACACCTTCGCCCAAATTAAATACTGGTCCCCAGCCTTTTTCCATTCGATAGCAGCCATACAAATCGTATCCCCCAAAACCACCGCTTCGGTTGCTTGAAAAAACCAATAATTTCTCATTTGAATCGTATGTTGGATTCATATTGTCATAACCACCATCGCCTGTGTTTCCTTGCATTTCAACAGGTGCTCCCACACTTTTAAATGTCAAGGTTGAATCCCAAAGAAATATCTTGTACGACTTAGAAATCGTCCCTCTTTCATCTAATTCAGTTTGAAAAAACAATTCGTTCTTGTTATCGCCAAAGCATGAAATACCCTCATCGAAATTCCAATCTTTTGGGAAGAACGTCTCCTCACGTAAGGTGGTCATATCTAGCTTATGCAGCCGATTGATACGAGTGGTTTGCATGGTACCTTGTCCATACGATTGTTTTAAACGATTACTCACAACAAGGGCAGTTCCTTCTCTGTAGTCGGTGAGAAAATCACCATCCTCGGTATTGAAAACGCAATGAACCTTCACCCATTCTTGAGAAAAGATGGGCGCGCAAAAAAAGAGTAAAAGAAAAAGTATTACGCTTCTCTTTGTGCTTTCCATGCCTGGTAGTGTTCTTCTAATTCTTGAAAATACGCTTCACCAAACTTTGTTGTAATGGCATCTTTTAAAAATCTGTACACCGGGACTTGCAACTTCGATCCACACTCACAAGCAGGCGCACAAATGGGCCAACGGTGATAATTCAAACCAACATAATCTGCCAACTTCGTTAAACGAATAGGATATAAATGACACGAAATGGGTTTTCTGAATTTCGATTCTCCGGCTTTCCATGCGGTTTCTAAAGCGCACAGGGCTGTCCCGTTTTCACTGTAATGAACAAAAGAACAAGCTCCTTTGTCTGACACCAAGGTGGTGACAATGTCTCCGTCTTCGTCTACTTGATAAAGTCCTTCGCGTTCAATAGCAGCTATTCCTTCAGGCACCATGTAAGGTTTTGCGCTTTCCCATTCTTGTTCTAAAATAGGAATTTCGTCTTCCCCAATGGGTGCACCGCTGTCGCCTTCCACACAACAAATTCCCTTGCACGCCGAGAGATCACAAACGAAATGTTCTTCGAATAAATCTTCGCTGACCAGCGTATTTTGAATGATAATCATGCGTTTGTTTTGCGTTCGTTTACATGATGCAAACGAATGTTCAGTAGCTCAACCACAAGGGCAAATGCAAACGCTACATAGGAGTACATTTTAATGTTCACATATTCCGGAATGTGAATCAAATGAGCGCTTTCACACGCTTCAGCAACTAAGTTCAAACCAATTACAATTAAGAAAACCAAAGCCAACATTTTCAAGGTTGGATACTTCTCAATGAAGGCGCTAACGTAAGGTGCAAATGCCAACATAACGAACATGGCGATAATTACTGCAACCACCATAATAGATACATGATCTACCAGACCAACTGCAGTGATTATTGAATCGAACGAGAAAACGATATCAATGATTGTAATTTGAATGATGGCCTGAAACAAGTTAATCTTTCTAGACTTTTCAGACTCTTCGTTGTCTGCTATTAAAAACTTGTGTCGAATCTCGTTCGAAGTTTTAATGATCAAGAATAATCCTCCCGCCAACAAAACAATTCCTCTACCCGAAACAGGGAACCCAGCTAATTTGAAAAATGGTTCTTGCAAGTGCGCCAAATAGGAAAGTGTGAAAAGCAAACCAATTCGGAAAATTAGGGCGAACGAAAGTCCCAATCTTCTGGCCTTTGATTGATCTGATTTTGTAGAGAGAAAACCAGTAACAATGGCAATGAAAATAATGTTGTCTATTCCCAAGACAATTTCCATAATTACCAAGGTCAACAAGTCTATCCAACCTTGAAGCGTTGTGAATGCTGAGAAAAATGATTCCATGCTACAAATGTAAGGTTTTGAATATGAAAAGCGTGACCCGAAAGGGCACGATATTCACTTTGGAATTTTAATACTTAATGCTGAATTTGTAATTCGAACTGAAATACCTCTGCCAACTCTTGAAGCAGAATACGTTTTACTTCAGCCATGTCCATTTCGCGACCCAATTCCTTCGATAAACTGGTCACCGTTTTGTCTGTAATTCCGCAAGGGACAATGTAGTTGAAGTAATTCAAATCTGTATTCACGTTGAAGGCGAACCCGTGCATGGTTAACCAACGGCTGCACTTCACTCCGAGCGCTGCAATTTTTCTTGACTTCTTCGGATCATCAATATCCAACCAAACACCTGTAAGCCCGTCTATTCTTCCACCTACAAGTCCATAATGCGCAATGGTGCGAATAATGGCTTCTTCAAGGTAGCGCATG
>CALCNZ010000346.1 GCA_937897625.1 uncultured Flavobacteriales bacterium | reverse complement strand
CTCTTCCGATCTCCATACTCACGATAGCTTCTATCCAGTGTGCTTGAATGCCTTTAGCTTCGAACGATGCTAAGTCTGGTCCTTCTTGTTTTTTCTCGGGACGCATTTGCGGGAAGAACAACACCTCTTGAATGCTTTCGTTGTTGGTCATCATCATAACCAAACGATCCACACCAATGCCCATTCCTGAAGTAGGCGGCATACCGTATTCCAACGAACGCAAGAAATCGTAGTCAATGAACATGGCTTCATCGTCGCCGCGTTCCATCAAGCTCGCTTGCTCTTCGAAGCGTTCGCGCTGATCAATAGGGTCGTTCAATTCGGAATAAGCATTCGCCAATTCTTTTCCATTCACCATTAACTCGAAACGCTCAGTGAGTTCTGGATTTTCTCGGTGACGCTTGCACAGCGGCGACATCTCTACCGGATAATCTGTAATGAAGGTTGGTTGAATGAAATGCTTTTCGCACATTTCGCCAAACAACGTATCGATGAGTTTTCCTTTTCCTAAATTTTCTCCGGCATCTAAGCCCAATTCCAAACACTTCGCACGAAGCTCGTGTTCAGACTTTCCTGTAATATCGAACCCAGTGTATTGCTTTATCGCATCGGTCATGGTCACGCGCGCGAATGGAGCTTTAAAGCTCAATGTTTTTTCTCCGAACTGAACCTCAGTTTTTCCAAGTGCTTCAACAGCCACGTGCTCCAACATTTGCTCGGTGAAATTCATCATCCAGTTGTAGTCTTTGTAGGCTACATAAATTTCCATCACCGTGAATTCCGGATTGTGCGTGCGATCCATTCCTTCGTTGCGGAAGTTTCTACTGAACTCATACACTCCGTCGAATCCGCCTACAATCAAGCGCTTCAAATACAATTCGTTCGCAATACGCAAGTACATGGGAATGTCTAGCGAGTTGTGATGTGTAATAAACGGACGCGCAGAGGCTCCTCCGGGTATCGCTTGAAGAACAGGCGTATCAACTTCTAAATATCCTTTATCGTTGAAGAAATTGCGCATAGCGTTCACAATCTTGGTGCGCTTCACGAAGGTGTCTTTCACTTTCGGATTCACCACAAGATCTACATAGCGCATGCGATAACGCAATTCAGGATCAGTGAACGCGTCGTGTACTTTTCCATCTGCATCTGTCTTCACCATTGGAAGTGGCTTCAACGATTTTGCAAGAACTTTTAATCCAGAAACATGTATAGAAATTTCACCTAACTTGGTGGTGAACAACGTTCCTTCAACACCTACGAAATCGCCGTAGTGAAGGAGGTGACGCACAACATCTTGGTAAAGCGATTTGTCCTCGCCTGGGCAAAGTACATCTTGATTGATGTACAGTTGAATTCTTCCGGTTGAATCGAAAAGATCTGCGAATCCCGCCTTTCCTTGAATACGCTGATTCATTAATCGTCCGGCAACGATAACCTGTTTACCTTCTTCGTAGTTCGCCTTTATTTCTTCGGCATTGGAAGTGGTAATAAATTCTTCAGCAGGGAAGGGGTCAATGCCTAGTGCGCGCAATTTTGCGAGTGCTTCTCTGCGTACAATTTCTTCAGGGGAAAGATTCAAATTCATGAACGCGAATTTAGCACAATTACGAACTCGCCCTTCGGTTCGTGGGTGCTGAAATGCGCTAAAAGTTCAACAAGTGTTCCGCGCCGAGTTTCTTCGAATTTCTTAGATATTTCGCGCGAGACAGAGCATTGGCGGTCTTCGCCGCAGAATTTTATTAACTGTTCGAGGCATTTCACCATGCGGTGAGGCGATTCGTATAAGACTGAAGTGAAGGGATTTTCAGCTATTCGCTTGAGTTGTGTTTCTCTTCCTTTTTTTTGTGGAAGGAACCCTTCAAAAATAAATTTATCGGTTGGAAGTCCACTGTTTACAAGGGCAGGAACAAATGCCGTTGGGCCTGGAAGACATTCAACCGGAATGTTGTTTTGAATGCAAGCGCGAACCAATAGAAATCCAGGATCTGAAATGCCGGGTGTTCCAGCATCGCTTATCAGAGCAACCGATTGCGATTGCTGAATGCGTTCAATGATATGATCGAGTTTTTGATGTTCGTTGTGTTGGTGGAAAGCAACGAGTTGCTTGGAAAATTCAAGGTGATGCAACAACCGAACGCTCACTCGGGTGTCTTCACACAAAATGAAATCACACTCTTTCAATACACGAATAGCACGCAGGGTAAGGTCTTCAAGGTTACCAACAGGTGTTGGGACTACAAATAGCTTCATGCCATGTAGCGTCTATTCACGAGATCTGTGAAGTCTTTCGTTGCCATGGAATCTGGGTTCCAGCTGTATTTATCTTTCAAGGTTTGAAGAATTCGAAGGGCTTCCTCGCGCGTAGTGTTGTTCAGTTTTTCCAAGGTTACCTCGTACTCTTGGTTGTTCCCTTTGAACAAATCTTTACAGAATTGAAAGCGTTGATTCAATGAAATGTTTTTCTTCAAATCGCTGATCGGTGAACCCTCTAATTTTTTGGCAATTGTAGCCTGTTGCGAAGCATTTTCTTTGAATGTATCGTTCAACGAAACCATCGGTTTTACATCACCCTTAATTTCTTCTTGTTTCGGAGCCTCAGGAGCAATGGGTATTACAGTTGTTTCAACCACAGGCTCATCATTCGGTATCAATTGAAAAACGATGTCTTCATCATCATCATCATCTTGCGAAGCATCTTGTGTAACATCTTTCGTAGAATCTTGCTCCACCTCCTTGATGGCATCAATCAGATTCACTTGATTCACCAACTCTACTGGAGTTTGTATTGGCGCTGTGTCTATTTTAATCGGTTCAGAAGTTTCTAGCACCGCCTGCATTTTTTCAGCAGGAGTAACAGATTCTGAGAATGCTTTAAAGCGCAGAATGATGAGTTTTTCGTACAGTGCACTGCATAATTCAACCAAGTGCTGCGTTTGTTCTGGCGACATTTTACCAGAAAGTAGCTCGTTAATGTTGTTGTGAAGATCGTCTGAAAGTTCTTTCAATCGCATTGCGTTTTCCATAGTACAAATTGTACTTCAAAAATAAACTCCCAATGCTTTCCTTTTCAGGAAGTATTGGGAGTTATTAAAAGCGGAAAGTGAACACTTGCTGCTTTCGGAAGTCGAGATTAGTTTCCTTCTGTTCCTTCAGTTGATTCTTTTGGAACTTCAGGATAAACAACCAATTGGCAATCGCCAGGGGCTGCAACCAATTCGGCATCCAATGTTTCTGGAGTAATTAATAATTGGTTCGCAAATTTGTTGGTTGGATCCAATTGAAGCACTTTGTTCCAAGCAGACTTCGAGCAATTGATATCGCCCATATTTCCGTAGTACAATCCAAGGTATTGATAGGCTTCTGCTAAATTCTTTTTGTTCTTTTCAATAAATGTAGGATCTTGTCCAACAAGGATAATTCCTTTTTCATAGAAAGGCTTCGCCAAACCTTGAGCAGGCGTAGTTTCAGTAACAGCAGCTAGGTCAATTTTGTTTTGACACTTAGCTACCCAAAACCAAGCCTCTGGATATCGAACCGAGCTTCTGCGGAAGGTGGTATCTGCAAGGACATATTGCTGAGAGAAATAATACATCTGCCCCTGAATAAATTGATCTTTTGCATCTGCACCCAATTTCACCATTTTCTTTTCGTACCAATCTGCTGCTTTGCTGTATAATTTAACACGAAGCGCTTCGTTTTCTTTTCCTTTAGCTGCAATGGCTTTGTTGGTATAGATGGTTGCAATTTCGTTGTAACCTTCGGTGTAATCTGGAAATAACTCAATGGCTTTTTCTAGGTACACAATTCCTAAACTGTCTTGGCCCAATCCCATGCAGATCTTACTGTAGTTAATATAGTCAGATGCGTCTTGGTTTTTAACCGCTTGATTAGCGAAATAGATATCCATGTAACTTTTCGCTTCGGTGTAGTTTTTCAATTCTAAAAATGAATATCCCAAAACACGATTTAAGGTGTAGTTCTCGGGGTTACATGGCATTGCAGCAGTAACCTCGGTAACCGCGCGGTCGTAGTTCTTTGTCAGATAGAAAAAGGAAGCATAACGCTGTTGAACGCGACATGAGTTGTTTAGTTCGAGGTATTTTCCGTAAGCTGCAATTGCCTCTTCGAATTGACCGCGGTCTTTTAAAAGCTCAGCTTTTTCGCGATAAGAAGGTGCGAACGTTGGATCTGTTGCAATGGCCTCATTGAAGAATTTCAATGCTTCATCGTTGTTTTTCGAACCGCGGTATAATTTTGCTTTACGGTACAATGCTGGAACATATTTAGAATCAATTTCCAAACATTTGTTGTATTGCGTAATAGCTTTAGATTGGTCGTTAATTTCCTTGTAACTGTTATAATCACCCAGGGTTATTCCAAGTTGAAGAACGATGGATTGATTTTCAATTGCAACTTCCGCAAGCGCATCAAGTACTTGTTTTGCGGCAGTAAGATTTTTTGTTTGTTCAGCCATGTTTGCGGCTGCAATGGCTATGTAAGTGGTATATTTTAAATCTTTTGTTGCTTTGAATTTCTTGTTGTCAACGATAGCACGGGCCTTCGCGAAATAAGTTTCAGCCTTTCCACCGTTTCCTTCACGCAATTCAATTCTTCCCAATCCCACATAGTTCAAAGGGTAAAGAGAGTCTGTTCTTAAACCAGCAAAAAAAGCTTCTTTAGCTTCTCCTGTTTTGATTGGGTCAATGAATTTTCCATCGATTGCCCATTCCGTATAATTATATCCGTCTACAGCGAATTTTTCTGCGCTATTAGGCATACCGGCCAAATCGCGAAGCGCTTTCTCGTAACGTTCGTTCAAGGTAGAGGTGCGAATTGGATCGAATACAGGATTCAATTCAAGGGGAGCATTTTTCTGTGCGGTGCACGAAAGAAGTAGCAAGTTCGCTACTAGGATTGTGAATAGGTTCTTCATATTCATGTTTACTTATTTCAGGTTTAATCTTTTATTCGAATTACTCGTGTTGGCGACGTAGCAGCAACCATGCCCATTTTGTGAATGATCAGCTGGCCCTTTTCTCCATTCAAGAAGGAAATGAATCCCGTTCCAACCGTTCCTTTCAATCCCGTGCGAATAGCATACACATCGCGAGTAAAAGGATAACTCTTGTCGAAGACATAGGCTTGGAAAGGATATCTCACTCTTTCTGGATGATCGGTTAGGGTATTGTTCAAAATGCCAACAACATCTATTTTGTCTCTGAAAGCCTTGGTAACCTTGTCTTCCGGATCTGTAATCCAACTCACTGAAATAATTCCAATAGCTCCAGGATTGTCGTGCACGTAATTAATCACAGCTGCTGTGCTGTCCAGCGCAAAGAAATTCGATGGCATTGCTCCACCGTTTAAAAAGTTCTCTTGAACGTATCGCGCATTGCATGAACCGTTGTGGTCGAAGATGATTCGAATGTCTCCGTTTTTGTTCGAAGGATTGATCTGATTCCAATTTGTTATTTGTCCGGCAAGCACTTGTTTTGCTTGATCAAGTGTTAAGACAGAATCCTGATTTTCCTGATGAACAATAAGCGCAATCGCGTCTGTTGCAATTTTAACAGATTCGGGCAAACGTTGCTTGGATGCGAAGAAATCCAATTCAGCTTGGTTAAGCGGACGATTTATGACTGCCGCTTGAATGCTGTCTGCTAAAAGCAAGCGAATAATTTCCTCTTCTGTCGAATAGGTAGGTTTAATTTTCGCTTTGTCGTAAATCTGTTGGTACACAGGAATTTCAGACTGCATCATTAGACTGTAACTTTCGTCGACACCTATTTTCAATTCTCCCGATGAAATACCTTGTGCGGTTGTGTCGTAGTTGCCGCAACTCGAAAGTAAAGCTCCGAAGAGCGCTAAAAAAAGTAGTTTTTTCATCATGTGGTTTTTTCAGATTTAAGTTCTTTCCACGCATTGAAAATTCTTCTTGCGCGCATTGCAGCATATAAAAGCAGGACTAACGCGAACCAATATTTTCGTTGGCCCGGCAAGACGTTGTCTAACGCACTGGAGGCCACACAATAGATGGCCATTCCAATGAATACTCCTACCATAATAATCTGACTAATGAGCAGCGGCTTTTTTAGCATAGGGTGCAAATTTAATCGTTTACGAGTGAAAATTGAATAGGAATAGTTTGTTTTACAGCAACGGATGCATTTCCGCTTCTTCCGGGGATCCAATTGGGCATTTTTTGAATGGCCTTTAGAGCTATTTTATTTAATTCTTCTCCGTTCTCAATGCCGCGTTCAATGCTTACTCTGGAAATGCTTCCGTCTTCTTCAATAACGAACGAAACATAGACAGTACCTTCTATTCCGAGGGTTTTCATGCGTTCTGGATAGTAGATGTTTTCTTGAAGGTATTTATAAAGTTCAGAGACTCCTCCGGGAAATTCAGGCATGAACTGAGCGAATGTTTTGAAATTGTTATTTTTTTTCTTTTTAACAGTAGTGGTGTCCACTTCGAAATTAGGATCCTCGGGAAATCCGAAATAATCATCGTCGTCACCACCCAGACCAATGCCTCCGAATCGTGAAAAAACGTTGGTCTTCTTGGTGGTGTGATCAACCACATTTACGGTGCGGTTTTCGGCTCCACCGCTCTGTTGCTTCTCAACAAGCGAATGTTTCTTCACCACTTTTTTAGGTTGAATTTTTATCTCGTCCAACCGAACCGTGGCCAATTTCGTCATCTGAACTTCCGGTGCCTTTTTCTCAATGGCTTTGTTGGTTAGGGTTAGCGCGAAGAGAAATCCAGATACCAAGCAAATGCCCATGGCTGTTGAAAGCAAGGTTCTGCGACCGTAGTTTTTTCGAAGTTTATAAGCTCCATACATTTTGTTTCGGGTTTCAAAAACTACTTCATCGAGTGTTTTGAAAAGGGTGCGTGTCGTTTTCATAACTGTTGTTTTCTTTTTCAAACGAGGCACAGCTGCAGGTTGGTCTATGGAAGGGTTATCTTTGGTATTCATTTCCATTTATAAATTTCATTTCTATGAGAGGTTTATTTCTTGTTATATGTATGCTAGTTCTTTCTGAAATCCAAGCACAACAACAGAATTTTATAGTTTCAAATGGAAAAAAATTACCCTTGCAAGAGTATGTTGTTGGCGGAGATTACGAAGCGCGATTGCCCTTTATTTTGTTTTTGCACGGAGCTGGAGAGCGCGGGAGCGACAATCTCGCGCAAACGAAAGTGGGTTTACCCATTCTTATGCAAACCCTGAAGACCGCAGGTTTGGAGCATTACATTTTGTGGGCGCCGCAATGTCCGAGCGATCAAAGATGGACAGATGTCGACTGGAAGGCCATTGAGCACACCATGAAAAATAATCCGACTTGGCCCATGCAGGTGCTCATGAACGGAATTGATTCTTTGGTTGCGAATTCTACTACAATTGACACGACACGCATGTACATCGTTGGCTTGAGTATGGGCGGATACGGCACATGGGAATACATTGCTCGTCAGCCTTACCGTTTCGCGGCGGCAATGCCCGTTTGCGGTGGAGGAGATATTGTTCAAGCTATGAAGAGCAACAAAACAGCTGTTTGGGCATTTCATGGAAAAGCAGATAACGTAGTTCCCTACGAGAATTCTGTTCGAATGGTGAACGCAACAAAAAAGGTGAACACGAATGTTCACCTCATTTCTTATCCAGATGTCAAACACGACAGCTGGAACAAAGCTTTCGCAGAAAAGAAAATCGTTCGCGATTTCATTTCAATACGAAAAAAATAACTTCAATTATCCAAGCTGCTCTTTAATCGCTGCGATCTTGCTTAAAGCGTCCGATTGCTTTTTTCTTTCGCCTTCCAACACTGCTGCAGGAGCGTTTTGAACGAAGCGTTCATTCGAAAGCTTCGCCTCAACAGACTTCAAAAATCCTTCGAGGTAAGCCAACTCTTCTTTCATTTTCGCTTGCTCTGCTTCAACGTCTACAGATGAAGTATACGGAATGAAATATTCAACACCGTTTACCATGAAGTTGAACGAAGGATTCATCTTTTCAGACACTTCATTCAATTCAGATATATTGCACAAATGCTTGAATGCTGAATCGAAAGATGCATTTCTGTTTTCACTCTTCATGAATGAAACAGCCAAGGCTTCTTTGTTCGGAAGGTTTTGCTTTTTGCGAACGTTTCGAACTTCCGTTACGAGTTGTTCAAACTCTTCAAATTCCTTTTGAATGTTTGGGTCGAAGCTTTTCGCTGTTGGCCAATTCGCAATACAAATCATTTCCGATTCGCTCTTCCAAGATTCCATGTGCTGCCACATTTCTTCAGTTAGGAAAGGCATAAATGGATGCAACACTTTCAATAAATTTCTGAAAATATCAA